>NZ_JBHUSF010000223.1:0-15161 GCF_042673295.1 Rhodococcus sp. NPDC057014 | reverse complement strand
GGACTCGTCAACCACGCACGGGCCGCGGAGCGGCCTACAGCACCTGCGACAGGAACTGCTGCAGCCGTTCGGTTTCGGGCTTGTCGAACAGCTGCTCCGGTGTGCCGGTCTCGACGACGGCGCCGTGGTCCATGAACAGCACGGTGTCGGACACCTCGCGGGCGAAGCCCATCTCGTGCGTGACGACGACCATCGTCATGCCGCCCTTGGCGAGGTCGGCCATCAGCGCGAGGACGCCCTTCACCAGTTCGGGGTCGAGTGCCGACGTGGCCTCGTCGAAGAACATCACTTCGGGTTTCATCGCGAGGGCGCGGGCGATCGCGACGCGCTGCTGCTGCCCGCCCGACAGGTTGCCGGGGCGTGAGTCGGCCTTGTTGGCGAGGCCGACGAGTTCGAGTTGCTCGAGCGCCAGCGACCGCGCCTCGTCCTTGGACATGCCCTTGAGTTTGCGGGGGCCGAGCGCGATGTTGTCGACGACGGTCTTGTGCGGGAACAGGTTGAAGTGCTGGAACACCATGCCGATGCGCTGCCGCAGCTTGTCGGGGTTGTCCTGCAGCACGGATTTGCCGTCGAGCAGGACGTCGCCCTGGTCGGGTTCGTGCAGCCGGTTGAGGACCCGCAGCAGGGTGGACTTGCCGGAACCGGACGGCCCGATGACGGTGACGGTGTCGCCGGCGTCGACGTGGAGGTCGACGCCGCGCAGCACCTGGTTGGTGCCGAACGCGAGGTGCAGGTTGGTTCCAGTGAGAGAGACGGCCATCGCCCTATCCCCTTTCCACGACGATGGACTGTTCCACCGGGTCGAGCGTGCCGGACGTGTCGGCGCGGCCGGTGCGCAGACGGTTGTCGATGTAGTTGACGAGGTGCGTCAGCGGGATGGTGAGCGCCAGGTAGAACAGGCCGGCGGCGACGAGCGGTGACAGGTTGCCGGTCTGCGCGTTGAGGTCGCGGCCGACGGCGAACAGTTCCCGCTGGCTGACGAGCAGGCCGAGGAAGTAGATCAGCGACGAGTCCTTGATCAGGGAGATGAACTGGTTCATCAGCGCGGGCAGCACCCGCCGCACACCCTGCGGGACGACGACGAGCGTCATCGACTTCCGGTAGCTGAAGCCGAGCGCCCGGGACGCCTCGAGCTGTCCGGGTTCGACGCTCTGGATGCCGGACCGGAAGATCTCACCGATGTACGCGGACGCCAGCAGCGACAGCGCGGCGGCGCCGAGCCAGTACGGGTTGTTGCCGGTGAGTCCCTTGACGACAGGTCCGACGCCGAGTCCGACGATGAGGATGATGACGACGGCGGGCAGACCGCGGAACACGTCCGTGTAGACGCGGGCGGGCCACCGCAGCCAGCGGGTGCGGGAGATGCCGGCCATCGCGAGCAGCATGCCGAGGACGGTGCCGACGATGCCGGACGCCAACGCCAGGATCAGTGTGTTCGGCAGACCGGTCTTCAGCAGGTCGGGGAAGGCCCGGGTGTAGAGGTCCCAGTCGAAGAACGTGTCCTTCAGTTGCTGGAGTGTCGACTTGGGTTCGGCGACGGGGGTTTCGGTCGTGTCGTTCGCGTTCTGGGCGGCGAGCGCGGCGAAGTCCGGGAGGTCGGGCGCGGGTGCCGCCTTGCTACCCGGCTTCCAGCCCTCGGGCAGTTCGCGGGGCACCCAGTCGGAGTACAGCTGGGCCCAGGTGCCGTCGGCGATGACGGCGTCGAGCCCGGAGTTGAGTGCGTCGACGAGCGGCTGGTTCTCCTTGTTGACGGCCCAGCCGACATAGTTGTTGACGCTGAAGGTGTTCTCGACGATCGACGTGGGGTCGCCCGGTGCGATGGCGCCCTCGGCCTGCTGCGACGGCGCCACCCAGGCGTCGATCTGCCCGGTCTTGAGGTTGGCGTACGCGGTGGCGTAGTCGGGGAACTTCACCGGGTTCAGCTTCAGCGTGTTGACGACGTAGTCGTCCTGGACGGTGCCCTGGACGACGCCGATGCGGGTCGACGCGTTCAGGTCGTCGAAGCTCTGGATCGGTCCGCCGTTGGGGACGACGAGCGAGAAATAGCCGAAGTCGTAGCCGTTGGTGAAGCCGACGGTGTTGCGGCGCTCGTCGGTCGTGGTGATGGACGAGGACCCGACGTCGAAGCGGCGCCCGGCCACCTGGGCGAGAAGCCCGGCGAACTCGGTGCCGACGAAGTCGACGCGCAGGCCCAGCTTGTCGGCGACGGCCCGCAGCAGTTCGTTGTCGTAGCCGGTGAACTGGTTGTCCGAGTTCACGCAGATGCTCGGCGGCGCGTCGGACAGGGTGCCGACGGTGAGCACCCCGGGGGTGATGAGGTTCAGTTTCGACGTGTCGATCTGGTCGAGCGGGGTGGTCGACGGCGTCGTGTAGCGGTCTTCGGCCGCCGCACCAGAGGCGGCGAGGTTGGTCGGGGCGGCGGTGGCCGCGCCGACTCCCGGCGGGGAACACAGATCCTGCGGCGCCGCCCCCGACGTCTCGCCGCCGCTCGAACAGGACGACAGTGTCAACGCCAGCAGGGCGGTGAGCAGTAACGCCACCACCACACGGATCTTCGCTCCGACGGAAGAAAACATGGTGAGCAGCGTAACCCTGGCCGGCGGGTTTTCCGGGGTCGGAGGACGCCTCGGGCGACGCCCGTCACTCTCCTTGTTTGTCATACAAACAAGGAGAAGTTATTGTTTGTCGTACAAACAACTTGGAGGGCAGCCATGGCGTCGCAGACGGGCCGAGCAGCGCGCGCAACCCGGGAGTCCGGTCGGCAGACCCGCGACGCCCTGTTCACCGCCGCCACCGAGCTCTTCCTCGAACACGGCGACGGCGTCGCGATCACGCAGATCTGTGCCGCCGCAGGGGCCCACCCCAACCAGGTGACGTATTACTACGGGTCCAAGGAACGGCTCTTCGTCGAGGTGGCGTGCGCTGCCGTGCTGCGCGCGGGCAAGCAGGCCGAGGACGACGCCGCCACCGCCGAGACCGTCGGCGACTACACGGAGAAACTCGTCGGCTCCCTGCTCGGACCGGGCGCCCCCAGCGTCGAACTGTTCGTGGAAGCGATGCTCATGACGGGCCGCCGCGGCGAACTACGCGACCTCATCACCGACACCCTCCGCACCCTGCACTCCTCGGGCGAGGATGCGCTCATCCGCACCCTGATGCGCACCGGCTGGCAACTGCGCGCCGGCATCGACGTGGAGGCGAAGGCATTCTGGTCCGCGATCTTCGGACTGGTGATCCAGAAGACCGCCACCGGCGAGAGCTTCGGTTACTCGCTGGAGGAGGCCGTCGCCGTCATCTTCGCGAACCTGCAGATCCCCGACACCGTCCTGGGCACCTCCATCGACTGACCACGTGAGCGGCACGGTGTGCTCCAGCACGCTTTGCCACTCACCTGGGGAAGGACACCACCATGACTTCCGTTTCCGACAATCGCATTACCCATCCCGCACCCCACCGGACGCATACCGTGCTCAACCAGTCGGTGCCCCGCACCGACGTCAACGAGTTCACCCTCGACACGGTGCTGTCCGAGGGCGTGCGCCGCCACGACGCCGACTGGGCCACCGGAGAACTCACCGACATCGGCGCACTCGTCGGCAGCGCCACGTTCCAGCACGACGCCGAACTCGCCAACACGATCATCCCGGAACTGAAGACGTTCGACCGCTGGGGCAACCGGATCGACGAGGTCGAATACCATCCGTCCTACCACCGGATCATCTCCGCGGCCGTCGCTCACGGCGCGCACACGTCCGCGTGGGCCGATCCGAAACCCGGCGCGAACGTCGCTCGCGCAGCCGCATTCATGCTGTTCGCGCAGATCGAGCCGGGCCACTCCTGCCCGATCTCGATGACCAACGCCGTCATCCCGTCCCTCGAACTGCAACCCGACGTCGCCGCGACGTGGAAGCCGCGCGCCCTGTCCCGCAGCTACACCCCGGAACTCGACGCGCCCGGCAAGGCGTCCGCGATCTTCGGCATGTCCATGACGGAGAAGCAGGGCGGCTCCGACGTCCGCGCCAACACCACCGTCGCGAAACCCACCGGGCGCGGCGGCCCCGGCGCCGACTACCTGCTCACCGGGCACAAGTGGTTCTGCTCCGCGCCGATGTCCGACGCGTTCCTGGTGCTCGCACAGGCGGAAGGCTCGGGCGGCGAAGGACTCTCGTGCTTCCTGCTGCCCCGCATCCTCCCGGACGGCACCCGCAACGTTTTCCGTATCCAGCGGCTGAAGAACAAGCTCGGCAACAAGTCCAACGCGTCGTCCGAGATCGAACTCGACGGCACCGTCGGTGTCATGGTCGGCGAACCGGGGCGCGGTGTCCGCACGATCATCGAGATGGTCGCGCGCACCCGCCTCGACTGTGTGCTCGGCAGCGCGTCGGGGATGCGGCAGTCCGTCGCCGAGGCCGTGTGGCACGCCCGGCACCGCTCGGCGTTCGGTGCCGTCCTGGCCGACCAGCCGGCGATGACGTCGGTGCTCGCCGACCTCGCGTTGGAATCGGAGGCGGCCACCGTCACCGCCGTGCGACTCGCCCGCGCCCACGACGAGGACGCGAGCGAGCAGGAACGCAGCTTCCGCAGACTCGCGACTGCGGTTGCGAAGTACTGGATCTGCAAGCGCGGCCCGCACCACGCCTACGAGGCGCTGGAATGCCTGGGCGGCAACGGGTACACCGAAGACTTCCCGCTCGCCCGCCGCTACCGCGAACAGCCCGTCATGGCCGTGTGGGAGGGGTCGGGGAACGTCATCGCCCTCGACGTCCTGCGCGCGATGACCCGCGAACCCGACACCGTCGCCGCGTTCGACGCCGAGGTGAACCTGGCCCGCGGCAGCAACGCGGTGCTGGACGCGCACCTCGACCGGGTCCGCACGCAACTCGGCGACCTCGCCGGACTCGACCCCGCCGACGCCCAACGCCGCGCCCGCACCGTCGTCGAGTCGATGGCCCTCGTGCTGCAGGCGTCGCTGCTCACGCGATTCTCACCCGCCGCCGTCGCCGATGCGTTCGTCGACGCCCGCCTCGGCCCCGACCGCAGCCACGAATACGGCACCCTCTCCCCGGCCGCCGACCTGCAGGCGATCCTCCGTCGCGCGTAGGCGGCTCCGCCGCCCGTGCGTGGTTAACGAGTCTCTGGACTCCTTAACCGCGCACGGGCGCGAAGCGCACTCGGACGGCGGTCCCCGCGGCGACGATCACGGCCACGCCGCCGACGACGGTGGCCCAGGTGAGTTGTTCACCCAGCAGCAGGGCCGCCCAGGAGATGGTCAACACGGGTTGGACCAGCTGGACTTGACTGACCTGCGCCATCGGCCCGATCGCGAGCCCGCGATACCAGGCGAAGAAGCCGAGGTACATGCTCACCACGCCCAGGTACGCGAATGCCGCCCACTCGGTCGGTGACCCGGTCGGCGGCTGCCGGATCGCCGAAACGACTGTCAGGACGACCATCAGCGGCGCGGCGCCCACCAGAGCCCAGGATATCGTCTGCCATGCACCGAGTTCGCGGGCGAGGAGGCCGCCCTCGGCGTATCCGATCGCGGCAGCGATGACGGCGCCGAACAGCAAAAGATCCGCCCAGTGCAACCG
Source organism: Rhodococcus sp. NPDC057014 (assembly GCF_042673295.1). Taxonomy (NCBI): domain Bacteria; kingdom Bacillati; phylum Actinomycetota; class Actinomycetes; order Mycobacteriales; family Nocardiaceae; genus Rhodococcus; species Rhodococcus sp. NPDC057014. The sequence continues at coordinate 9,570 of NZ_JBHUSF010000223.1, read as the reverse complement.
ACCGACCCCGCCGCCCTGCAGGGATGCGAACACGACACACGCCACGGCGCCCACCCCGGCCATGATCCAAAACGACAGCGGCGGACGCTCTTTGCTCCGGACGACGGCCGCGACCGCCGTCGCCGCCGGCAGCAGCGCGATGACGACGGCACTGTGAATGGCAGGCGCGGTCGTCAGGGCGAAGGACGTGAGAAACGGAAAGCCGACGACGACTCCACCCCCCACTACGGCGAGACGCGCCCACTGCGCACCCCGCGGCAAGCGCTGCCGGGTCAGGGTCAGAGCCGCCGCCGCGAGGAACGCCGCGAGCACTGCCCTGCCCGATCCGATGAACAGCGGCGACAGCCCGCCCACCGCCACCCGAGTGAACGGCACCGTGAACGAGAACGCCGCCACTCCGAGCAGGCTCCACCCCAGACCGGCACGAGAAGGCGATATCACTGTTGCGCGAATAGGAGTAGCGCTACTATCTATCGTCATGATCAACGATAGCAGTACGCGCATCGTCGCGGCACTGGGCAAGTGGATCGGCCAGGCGCCACCCGGGGCGCGGCTCCCATCGACCCGTGCGCTGGTCGCCGAATACGCGGCAAGTCCGGTGACCGTGCAGAAGGCCCTGCGCACCCTCACCGCGCAGGGGTTGATCGAGAGCAGGCCCGGCGTCGGCACGTTCGTTCGCGCCATTCGGACGGCACGGCCGCTCGACTACGGATGGCAGACTGCTGCTCTCCGATCCCCGCAGAACCGCCTGCCGTCGTCGTCGACTCCGATACGCCGGGCCCCCAACGATGCGATCGCGTTGCACGCCGGCTATCCGGATCGCGAACTCCTACCGGAGCGCCTGATCCGATCCGCGCTGACCCGGGCCGCGCGCAGCGACGCCGCGCTGTCGCCCTCTCCCGCCGCGGGCCTACCGGAGCTGCAGTCGTGGTTCGCCAATGAGCTCGGCCGCTCGACACCGGTCGGCGTCACGCCGCCCACGGCGAGCGACGTCATCGTGTTGCCGGGAAGTCAGAGCGGGCTCAGCTCGGTCTTCCGGGCCCTGGTTCCGGTCGGGCAGCCGTTGCTGCTGGAGTCGCCCACCTACTGGGGGGCGATCCTGGCCGCGGCCCAGGCGGGAGTGCGCGTCGTCCCCGTCCCCAGCGGACCCGACGGTCCCGACCCGGACGAGCTGGCCCGAGCGTTCGAGGAGACCGGCGCCCGGGTGTTCTACGCTCAACCGAACTATGCCAACCCCACCGGTGCGCAATGGTCGAACCAGTTGTCCGAGAACATCTTGGAGGTGGTCCGGGCACACGGGGCCTTCCTCGTCGAAGACGACTGGGCCCACGATTTCGGGATCGACACCGACGCCAGTCCCGTTGCCGCGCACGATGACGCCGGCCACGTGATCTACCTTCGCTCGCTGACCAAGAGCGTGTCACCGTCCATCCGCATCGCCGCGGTCATCGCCCGCGGACCGGCCGGGGACCGCATCCTCGCCGACCGCGGCGCCGCGTCGATGTATGTCAGCGGACTCCTCCAGGCCGCGGCACTCGACGTCGTCACCCAGCCCGGATGGCAGACCCACCTGCGCAATCTCCGGCACCAACTCCGAGCGCGGCGCGACCTGCTCGTCACCAGCCTGCGCGAGCACGTCCCCGGCGCCCACATCACCACCGTGCCCAAAGGCGGACTCAACCTCTGGGTGCGCCTGCCCGACGCAACGAACCTCCCGAAACTCGTCGCAGACTGCGAAGCCTCGGGAGTGCTCATCGCCGCCGGCTCCGAGTGGTTCCCCGCCGAACCCGCCGGTCCGTTCATCCGGCTCAACTACTCCGGCACCAACCCCGGCGCTTTCCCCGAGGGTGCGCGCGTGATCGGCGACAAACTCGCGGCTCCGCCGCCCGTGCGTGGTTGACGAGTCCAGAGACTCCTTTCCCACTCACAGGCGGCGAAGCCGCCTACCGCAGGACCGTCGGGCCCAGGAACTCGCACACCTGCAGGGCGAGTGCGAGATCCAGTTTGCTGTGCGTGCCGGTGGCCGGGTCGCCGAGTGCCTTGGTGATGCGGTATTTGACGGTGTTGCGGTGCAGGTTCATCTGCTGCGCGGTGTGGAGGTGGCTCTCGCCGGTCGCGAAGTAGGTGCTCAGCGTGGCCCGCAAGGTCGCGGCCTGGTCGGTGTTCTCCGCGAGCGGGCCGAGGACCTCCCACACCCACGCCCGGGTGGAGTCCAGGTTCTCGGCGAGGAGGGACACGACGGCGACGCCGCGGTCGCCGAAACCGACGATCGGCCGGACCTGGGTGTGGGGCACGGTGGCGACGGAGTAGGCGGCCCGCGCCTGTTCGTGCGACCTCCGGAATCCGGCGATCCCCGGCGCGGGCAGGCCGATCGCGGTCCGGATGCCCGGCTTCGACGGCAGGGCGGCGGCGAGTTCGGTGGTGTCGAGAACGGGCTTGCGGCGACCGAAAGGGAGCCAGGCCCAGAGGGTTCGGCGGTCGATGGCGGTGACGATGGGCGCGGAGTCGGTGGCGAGGTGACGGGCGAGGTCGCGCACGTAGTGGTCGAGGGCGTTGAGGCTCGCCTCGGTGTCGGCGCCGGTGGACCACAGGATCATCGCGACGTGCGTCTGGTCGAGCCGGTACTGCGTCTCGGCCTCGAACGCGGATCCGTCGTTCCCGGTCCCGGTGAGGAGGGTGTGGATGGTCGACGAGTGCACGTTGCCGCGGGCACCCAGCCACCGCCGCCGTTCCTGCTCGTAGGCGTCGAACACGTACAGCGTGATCCAGTCGATGTAGCTGTACACGACCTCCGAAATATGTTTGAGCACCGCGAGAGTCAGCGGTCCGGGCAGGTCGAGGGAGCTGACCTCGTCGTAGCAGATCTTCATCAGATCGTCCTGGCCCATGTGATACGCGCGCACCAGCGAGTTCGACGACACGTCGCGTTGCGCCAACCGCAGCGCGTACTCCACGGCGGCGGTGGTGGGCTGGAGATGGTCGACGGGAATGTCGTTGGCCAGGACGTGGACGATCGTCGAGACGTTGCCGTGCACACTGGCCTCGAGCAGTTCGACGAGCTGCGGGTCCTCGTCGAGTTGGTCGATCTCGTGCGCGAGCAGCGCGCTCATCGCGCGGGTGATCTCCGCCTGCCGCGCATCGAGTTTCCGTGCGATGCCGGCCACGATGTCGAGGACCTCGGCCTCCGCCATCGCCGGCACCCGTGCCATCCGGCGCCGGGCACCGGCGCGGCGGTCGCCGGGGGCGGGACTGCTCACAGCACGTCCCCTCCGGCGCGGCGCAGGTAGCGCAGCGCGGACTGGGCGGCGTTGTACCCGCACATGCCGTGCGCGCCGGCGCCGGGCGGTGCGGACGCCGAGCACAGGTAGGTGCCCGGGATCCCGGTGCTGTACGGGTCGAGGGCGATCCGGGGGCGCAGTACCACCTGGGTTTCGGTGTTGGCGCCGCCGATGATGTCGCCGCCGACGTAGTTCGCGTTCGACGCGGCCAACTGCACGGGTCCACTGCTGACGGTGGCGACGACGCGGTCCCGGAACCCGGGGGCGAACCGTTCGATCTGCGCGACTACCGCCTCGGTCGCGTCCCCGGTGTACCCGTGCGGGACATGGGCGTACCCGTACAGCGGGTGCAGGTTCCCGTTCGACCGGCCGGGGTCGGCGACATACTGCTGCCCGACGAGGACGAACGGCCGCCGCGGCATCCGGCCCGTCGCGACGTCGCGTTCGGCGTCGGCGATCTCCGCGAAAGTGCCACCGAGGTGCACGGTTCCGGCGCGACCGCAGGCGGGGTCGGCCCACGGCACCCCGCCGTCGACGGCGAAGTCGACCTTGAACGCGGCGGGTCCGTGCCGGTACCGGCGGTAGGCCTTGGCGACCCGCGGCGGCAGCCGGTCGCCGAGGATGTCGGCGGCGGTGGACGGCGCGAGGTCGAGGAGGACGACGTCCGCCGGCGGAATGTCCCGGGGGCTGCGGACCCGGATGCCGGTGGTGATTTTGCCGCCCCAGTCGGTGAGCATCGCGGCGAGCGCGGCGGTGATCGACTGCGACCCGCCCTCGGCGACCGGCCAGCCGTAGCGGTGCCCGGCGGCGACGATCATCAACCCGACCGCGGACGTCGCGGGCCGGTCGAGGCGGTAGTACGCGTGCGCGGCGACGCCGCCGAACAGGGCGCGGGCCCTCTCGGTGCGCCACCAGCGGGCCGTGACGGTGGCCGGCAACAGGGCGCGCGGGCCGAAGCTCGCGAGCTTGATCGGGTGCCGGGGGATGTTCGCGATCGGGCGCATGAGGTCGGCGGCCAGGTCGTCGAACCCGTCGGCGAGGCTGCCGAACATCCGCTGCCAGCGTGTTCCGTCGTCGCCCAGGCCGGCGGCGGTGTCCTCGACGGAGCGGTGCAGCAGCCCGGCGTCGCCGGTGTCGAGGGGGTGCGCGCAGTCGATCTCCGGCCATTTCCAGGTCAGCCCGAACCGTTCGAGGTCGAGGGTCCGCAGGTACGGCGACCCGGCGCCCATCGGGTGGAACGCGGAGCATTCGTCGTGCAGCAGTCCGGGGACGGTGAGTTCGCCGGAGCGGGTGCCGCCCCCGATGGTGTCGGCGGCCTCGAGCACCTGGACGTCGACGCCGTGCCGGGCGAGGTGGACCGCGGCGGCGAGCCCGTTGGGCCCGCTACCGACCACGACCGCAGTCGTCACGGCCGCACCGCCACGTTCGACTTCGGCAACTCGCTCTCCCGCTCCTCGACGTCTCCCTCCAGTCTCCACTGCACGTCGAACGGAATGGGCCCGTTCGGCAGCCACGGCTGCTCGGCGATGGCGTCGGACACCTTGTACGTTCCCCGTTCGACGACTCCGAGCGCCGCGTCGATCACCTTGTACTCCTGGATGCCCTTGTGGATGGGCTGCGATTCGATCCAGGCGATCACGAATTCGCCGGGCGCGAAGTGGCAGCGCCGCTGGAGTGCGGCGATCAGGAACTCGTTGTGCAGGTGGCCGTCTCCGAAGTTGAACGCCACCAGTGAGTTACAGCTGAACTCGGCCTCCCGCAGCGAGTACGTGTCGATGTCGTCGCCGAGGTGGTTCATCAGCAGCGAGTACAACGCGCGGCCCTGGCTGTGCATCGACCGCCAGCCGAGCAGTTGGTGCATCACGACGTCCGCGACCTCCGGCGGGTAGGTGGCGAGCAACTGGGTGCGGGTGTTCTGGCTGGGCCGCTTCACGAATCGGTCGAGCTTCTCCTCGGCGCCCGGTGCGAACGCCCAGGTGGCCGACGCCCAGTTGCCGGCGTACTGGCGCATCGACGGCAGGAACGAGACGAGGTCGGGGCGCAGGTTGCCGAGGATCGGGAAGAACACCAGGGCGGCGACGATCACCGCGGTCAGCCACACCGACGACATGTCGGCGATGCCATACCCGTCCCAGGCGGGGAATCCGACGAACAGGAAGATCGACGCGTAGGCGAACAGCAGGTTCCATTCGAGCGGCACGGCGAGCGGGAACGTGGACAGGATGAACAGGTGGAACGCCACCATCAACGCGACCGCGAGCAGCGTCAGCGTGCGGTTGGTGGAGAACAGCAGCACCAGCGGGGTCACCACCTCCACGACCGTGCCGAGCACGTGGGCGACACCACCGGCGACGATCGACGGTCGCAGGTCCTCGGGGAAACTGCGGTAGTGGGCGCGCTTGATCTTCTTGAACGGCATCCACGGGGTGTTGGACAGCATCGGCGGGACGACCATCGAGAAGTGGTGGCCCAGCTTGGACACACCGGCGCCGACCCACACCGCCACGATGAGCAGCTTGAGCGCGATGATCATGTCCACGAACGGCAGGACGCCGAAGAAGACGACGGCCGGGAAGTACTGCTCGCCGCGGGCGGCGATGAAGATGACCTTGTCCCGCAACCCGATCACGATGAGCAATGCGATCAGCGGCAACAGGAGGGTGGGGTTCACCAGACCGTGGTTGCCGGGCAGCACCGCGTCGATGGTCGGGGTGTGCACGCCGGCGAACCCGAGCGTGAGCCCGATGTTGATCAGAATCGCGGCGTAGATCAGCACGTCGAACACGGTGCGCGTGTCCCCGGAGGTGAGCGGTACCTTCCCCGGCCACGGTGGGAGCCGGATGGTGCCGGGTCGCAGCCAGAACAGGGCGCCACCCATCATCGGCTTGAAGTGGCCGGCGAGCGGACCCCAGGAGCCGCCCAGGCCGATCGTCTCGATCAGCAGGGTCCACAGGATCAGCTTCTGGTACACGATCGGTGCGTTCCACCAGGTGCCGACGTCGAGCACGTGGTGTCCGGAGGTGAACGTCGCGATCGACAGTCCGGCGCCGAGGTAGAGGACGAGCAATTTCAGAATGTAGATGGTGTGCACCATCTTCGGGGTCCCGAAGCCGTAGTCGACCCAATGCGTCGACATGGCGCGCAGGCGGTCGCGGAACGGGAGGTCGAGGAAGGTGGCGGGGTCGACGTCGGGGAAGTTCCCGGTCTTGAATCCCATGGGAAGGCTCCTTGCGGGTAGGGGTCATCGCCTCGGGTGGCGCCCGAGGTGTGGGGTGAGGCTGGATCAGTTGACGGCGGCGGCCCGGTGGCGGCTGCGCAGCCCCGGCTTGTCGATCTTGCCGACGGGGTTGCGGGGCAGCGCGTCGACGATGTGAATGGCTACGGGCAGTTTGACTTTCGTCAGCCGGTCGCGCAGATGGTCGCCGAGCTGATCGTCGGTGACCGGGCTCTCGGGGTAGGCGACGACGTAGGCGACCGGGACCTCGCCGTACACGTCGTGCGGGGCGCCGATCACGGCGGCCTCGAGGACGTCGTCGTGGGTGGCGAGGGCGTTCTCGATCTCCTTGGGGTAGATGTTCTCTCCGCCGCGGATGATCATGTCCTTGATGCGGTCGACGAGGGTGAGGTAGCCGTCCTCGTCGAGGCGTCCGACGTCGCCGGTGTGCAGCCAGCCGTCGACGACGGTGCGTTCGGACTCATCGGGCCGTCCGAGGTAGCCGCGCATCACGTTCGCGCCCCGGATCACCACCTCGCCGACGGTCCCCACCGGTGCCGGTGCGCCGGACTCGTCGACGATCGCGATGGTCTGGCCCGGCAGCGCGGGGCCGACCGTCCCCAGCTTGCGGACGCCGCCCGGCGGATTGCACGCCGACGCGCACGTCCCCTCCGTCAGCCCGTAGCCCTCGACGATGACGAGACCGAAACGCTGCTCGGCACGGTCGAGGAGTTCCTTCGAGATCGGGGCGGCCCCGCACACCGCGAACCGCAGCGACGAGAGGTCGGTGGCGGCGTCCTGGGACACCAGCAGGGCATAGATGGTCGGGACCGCGGAGAAGTACGTCGGGCGCAGGCGGGCGACGTCGTCGAAAAACCGGGCCGGGGAGAACCGTCCGGTGACACTCAGCTGACCGCCGGCCAGCATCGGCGCAAGGAAGCTGACGCAGATCGCGTTGACGTGGAACAGCGGCAGGATCAGCAGGCAATGGTCGTCGGCGGTGAGCGAAAAGTGCTGCACCATCGACGAGCTCATGAACTGCAGATTCTCGTGCGTGAGCATCACACCCTTGGGGCGTCCCGTCGAACCGGACGTGTAGATCAGCAGGGCGAGGTCGTCGGCGCCGACGGTCGGGCCCGGCGCCCAGTCGGGGTCGGGGGTGACCGCCATGTCGTCGACGGCGATCGTCGGCCGTCCGCCGGTGGGTGCGTCCGGTCCCTCGTTGACGACGAGAACTGCGGCGGCGTCCGCGATCTGATACTCCGCCTCCGTCGCGGTGAAGGTGGGATTGACCGGGGTCGCGGCCGCCCCGATCCGCCAGGACGCCATGAGGGCGACGAGCAGTTCGGCGCGGTTGGGCAGCATGATCGCGACGACGTCACCGCGACCGACGCCGTGCCCGGACAACTGCGCGGCGAACGCGTCGACCCGCTCCGCGAACTGCCCGTAGGTCAGGTCGAGGCGGTCGTCGCGCAGGCACGGCGCATCAGCGCGCTGTGCGGCGCGGTCCCAAGCGAAATAGCCGATGTGCGACACGATTTCGATCCCCTTCGGTGGTGGTGTGATGTACGACACTATCGGCGGGTCCGGGGGCGGGAAACGGTCTCGGGGGCTCGAGTTCGGACGCTGCGTTGTCGCTCGAGCACAACCGCGGGTGTCCGGGGGTTGACACCGCGCCGCAGCCGCGGACAATATATGCAAATGCTTAGAAAATAAGCAGATGCTTAGAATTGAGGGGCTGGAGGTCCGCACCGACCGCCGTCCACCACGTCAATCGGTAGGAGTTACCCATGCCCGAGGCCGTCATCGTTTCCATTGCCCGTTCCCCGATCGGCCGTGCCATGAAGGGGTCGCTGGTCGGCATGCGCCCGGACGACCTCGCCGCGCAGATGGTGCAGGCGGCCCTCGACAAGGTGCCCGCACTCGACCCGACCGACGTCAACGACCTCATCCTCGGCTGCGGTCTGCCCGGCGGTGAGCAGGGCTTCAACATGGGCCGCAACGTCGCCGTCCAGCTCGGCTACGACTTCATCCCCGGCACCACCATCACCCGCTACTGTTCGTCGTCGCTGCAGACCACCCGCATGGCGCTGCACGCCATCAAGGCCGGCGAAGGCGACGTGTTCATCTCCGCCGGCGTCGAGACCGTGTCCCGGTTCGTCAAGGGCAACTCCGATTCGCTGCCCGACACCCAGAACCCGCTGTACGCCGACGCGCAGACCCGCACCGAGAAGCTCGCCCAGGGCGGCCAGCAGTGGGTCGACCCCCGGCAGGAGGGCCTGGTCCCCGACACCTACATCGCGATGGGCCAGACCGCCGAGAACGTCGCCCAGGTCACCGGCATCACCCGCGAGGAGCAGGACCGCTGGGCGGTGCGCTCGCAGAACCGCGCGGAGGAGGCCATCAAGAGCGGCTTCTTCGAGCGGGAGATCACTCCGGTCACCCTGCCCGACGGCACCGTCGTGTCCACCGACGACGGCCCCCGCGCCGGCACCACCTACGAGGCCGTGTCCCAGCTCAAGCCGGTGTTCCGGCCGGACGGCACCGTCACCGCCGGCAACGCGTGCCCGCTCAACGACGGCGCCGCCGCCCTGGTCATCATGTCCGACACCAAGGCCAAGGAACTCGGACTGACGCCGCTCGCCCGGATCGTGTCCACCGGGGTGTCCGGTCTGTCGCCGGAGATCATGGGGCTCGGCCCGATCGAGGCATCGAAGCGTGCCCTCGCGATCGCGGGGCTGGGCATCTCCGACATCGACCTCGTCGAGATCAACGAGGCGTTCGCGGTGCAGGTGATCGGGTCGGCGCGTGAGCTGAACATCGACGAGGACAAGCTGAACGTCTCCGGCGGAGCGATCGCCCTCGGGCACCCGTTCGGCATGACCGGTGCCCGCATCACCGCGACCCTGCTCAACAACCTGACCACCCACGACAAGCAGTTCGGCCTCGAAACCATGTGCGTCGGAGGCGGTCAGGGCATGGCGATGGTCCTCGAGCGGCTGTAGGCGGCTCCGCCGCCCGTGAGTGGTTGACGAGTGCAGAGACTCGTTAACCACTCACGGGCGCGAAGCGCCTAGG
>NZ_JBHUSF010000222.1:0-15173 GCF_042673295.1 Rhodococcus sp. NPDC057014 | reverse complement strand
AGTGCCCGACCGGCGCTGCGGCTTGGGTGTGACGGTCCCCTCGGCGAGACGCCGGGCGCTGACCAGGAACGCGGTGTGGCCCTGCATCCGATGTTCCGGCCGCACCGCGAGCCCGACGACGTGCCAGCCACGGACGATCGACTCCCAGGACCGCGGCTCGGTCCAGCACTCCTGCTCGCGCATCGCCTCGACGACCTTGGAGAGCTGCGTCACAGTCGCGACGTAGACGACGAGCACACCGCCGGGAACCAGCGCCTTGGACACCGCGGGCAGCGCGTCCCAGGGGGCCAGCATGTCGAGGACCACCCGGTCGACCGGGCCGCCGGCCGCGTCGGCGTCGAACTCGGCGACGTCCGCGATGGTCAGGTCCCAGTTCGCGGGACGTTCCCCGAAGAACGTCTCGACGTTCCGCACGGCGTGCTCGGCGTGATCGTCGCGCACCTCGTACGAGATGACCCGGCCTTCCGGCCCCACCGCGCGCAGCAGGGAGCACGTCAGTGCGCCCGAGCCCGCGCCGGCCTCGAGGACACGGGCGCCCGGGAAGACGTCGCCCTCGTGGACGATCTGCGCGGCGTCCTTCGGATAGATGACCTGCGCCCCGCGGGGCATCGACAGGACGTAGTCGACGAGCAGCGGACGCAGCGCGAGGTACGGGGTGCCGTTGGTGGACTTGACCACGCTGCCCTCGTCGGTGCCGATCAGGTCGTCGTGCAGGATTCCGCCGCGGTGCGTGTGGAACTCCTTGCCCGCCTCCAGATTGACCGTGTAGTGCCGACCCTTGCCGTCGGTCAACTGGACGCGATCGCCCACCCGAAACGGTCCACTCGGTCGCGTTTCGCGTCCCACCATCGTCACCGACTCCTCAGCCTGTTCGTCCGGCGCCGTCCGGCGCCCGCCCCGCAGCCCCGACACGACTGTCGGACCGGGGGCCTACCCTGCCAGGTGTGAGCATCTCAGAGTCGCCAGCCCCCGTCACAAAGGGTTCCCCGTCACAGCCCGGCGACACTTCGGCCACACGCAGGCGGCCGGCCCTGTCACCATCCCGCGCCGGCGACTTCAAGCAGTGCCCTCTCCTCTACCGCTTCCGTGCCGTCGACCGGCTCCCCGAGGCACCGTCGCGCGCGCAGGTGAAGGGCACGGTGGTGCACGCCGCGCTCGAGGCGCTGTTCGGGCTGCCCGCCGCCGAACGGGTCCCGCAGAAGGCGGTCGATCTGATCCTCCCGTCCTGGGAGCGCCTCCTCGCCGAGGCACCCGACCTGATGGACCTGGTCCCCGAGGACCAGCGCGAGGCGTTCCTCGACGAGGCGCGTTCGCTCGTCACCGCCTACTACCAGCTGGAGGACCCCACCCGGTTCGAGGCCGAATCGTGCGAACAGCGCGTCGAGACCGAACTCGCCGACGGGGTGCTGCTCCGCGGATTCGTCGACCGCATCGACGTCGCCCCCACCGGCGAGGTGCGGGTGGTCGACTACAAGACCGGCCGCGCACCCCGCGAGATGTCCGAGTCCAAGGCGCTGTTCCAGATGAAGTTCTACGCGCTGGTCCTGCTGCGCACCCGTGGCATCGTCCCGGCGCAGCTGCGGCTGCTGTATCTCGCGTCCGGCACGGTCCTCACCTACGCGCCCGACGAGGACGAACTGCTGCGGTTCGAGCGCACGCTGTCGGCGATCTGGAAGGCCATCCTGGCGGCGGGTGTCACCGGCGATTTCCGACCCAAGCCGAGCCGGCTGTGCGACTGGTGTGATCATAAGTCCCTGTGCCCCTCGTTCGGAGGAACGCCGCCTCCCTACCCGGGATGGCCGGAGGGGCCCGCCGAAGACGCACCAGGTTTCGAGGAGATTGTCGAATGAGTTCCGAGTCCTACTACGTACCACTCGGTTCGGAAGCACCGGGTGCGCCGGAAGTGGATTCGGACCAGAAGATCACGGTCGAGCGATTCGACAGCACCGATCTGACGATCAGCGTGTGGGCCGAGACCATGCAGCACGGCGCTCCCCCGTCTGCGCTGCTCGTGCGGGCACTCGAACGGTGCGCCCCTCGTGACGACGCGCGCATCACGCGGGTCGTGGTGGAGATCCTCGGCCCGATCCCGATCGCAGAACTCGAGGTCCGGTCCTGGGTGCAGCGGCCGGGCCGCCGGGTGGAGTTGGTGGTCGCCGAACTGTGGACCGTCGGCGACCGGCCCCGTGCCGTGGCGCGGGGCTCGGCGTGGCGCATGGAGACCGTCGACACGAGCGATGCCGTCCATGTCGTCGACCCGCCACTCGAACCTCGGTCCACCGGCCGGGAGGGCACGTTCAGCGAAGGCTGGAATTCGGGCTACCTGACGACCCTCGACTGGCGGTGGATCGCCGAGATGGGGTGCGAGGGCCCCGGCAAGCTGTGGGCGAGGCCGCGGCCCGCGCTGGTCCTCGGCGAGACCATGACGCCGCTCGAGCGGCTCTTCTCCATCGCGGACGTCGCCAACGGTGTGGGATCGAAACTCGACCCGGCCGACTGGACGTTCCTCAACACCGACCTCACCGTGCACATCTTCCGGGTCCCCGAGGGCGAATGGGTCGGCGTCGGCTCCGAGACGTCCATCGGACCCGACGGCGTGGGAATGTGCGCGGGCGTGCTGTACGACGAGACCGGCTCGGTCGGCCGGATCGCCCAGACCGTACAGGTCCGCGCCCGCTCCTGACCGGAACGGGCGCGGATCGTCCTGCGGCGGAACGAGATCAGAGTGCGCGGCAGGACCGGATGTTCGACGCGAGGATGGCCTTGGCGCCGAGGTCCGCGAGTTCGTCCATCACTCCGTTGTGACCCTTGATCGGCACCATCGCCCGGACCGCGACCCAGTTCTCGTCGGCGAGCGGCGACAGCGTCGGCGACTCGAGTCCGGGGGTGATCTTCAGCGCGTCGTCGAGGATCGTCTTCGGGCAGTCGTAGTCGAGCATCAGATTCTGCTGCGCGAAGACGATGCCACGCACCCGCTCGACCAACTGATTGCGTGCGGAATCGTCGGCGGGCGAACCGGCCCGCTCGATGAGCACACCCTCGGAGTCGCACAGGGTGTCACCGAACGCGACCAGGTTGTGCTGGCGCAGGGTGCGGCCGGATCCGACGACGTCGGCGATCGCGTCCGCGACCCCGAGCTGGATGGAGATCTCCACGGCGCCGTCGAGGCGGATGACCGAGGCCTCGATCCCGCGTGCGGAGAGGTCGTCGCGCACCAGGTTGGGGTAGGACGTGGCGATCCGGAGTCCGGCGAGGTCCTCGACCTTCCAGTCCTTGCCGGCGGGGGCGGCGTACCGGAACGTGGAGCGGCCGAATCCGAGCGACAGCCGCTCGGCGACCGGGGCGCCCGAGTCACGGGCCAGGTCGCGGCCGGTGATGCCGAGATCGAGTTCACCGGAACCGACGTAGATCGCGATGTCCTTGGGACGCAGGAAGAAGAACTCGACCTGATTGGACGGGTCGAGGACGGTCAGGTCGCGGGAGTCGGTGCGACGACGGTAGCCGGCCTCGGAGAGGATTTCGGCGGCGGACTCGGACAGCGAGCCCTTGTTGGGGACTGCGACGCGCAGCATGGCTGAGGGTTCCTTTCGGGAGCGGGTGGAGGAGTCTCGATCACCGATCACAGATGTCGGTAGACGTCCTCGAGTTTCAGGCCCTTACCCACCATCAGCACCTGCGTCCAGTACAGCAGTTGGGAGATCTCCTCGGCGAGCGCCTCGTCGCTCTCGTGCTCGGCGGCGATCCACACCTCACCCGCCTCTTCGAGGATCTTCTTTCCCTGCGAATGGACGCCGGCGTCGAGGGCGGCAACGGTGCCGGACCCCTCGGGGCGGGTAGCGGCACGCTCGGTCAGCTCGGCGAACAGGGATTCGAAGGTCTTCACGAGGACCCATTGTTTCACGCCGCCGCGGACCTCTCCGAACCGGTCACCACCCGAGTGTGCGGCGACTCTCGAAGCGGCGGACCCGGCCCGAACGGGGATCGGTGAACTCGATGGCCCGCGCCAGCAACCGCAACGGGGTCGAGAAGTCGCCGGGCTCCGATCGGCGGAAGTCCGGGTAGTAGTTGTCGCCCTCGATCGGCAGCCCCAGCGACGACATGTGCAGCCGCAGTTGGTGCGTCCGGCCGGTCTTCGGCAACAGCCGGTAGCGGGCGCGGCCGTCCCGGGTCTCGATCAGGTCGACGACGGTTTCGCTGTTCGGCTCTCCCGGTTCCTCCGTGGCCGTCATGATCCCGTGTTCCTTGACGATGCGGCTGCGGATGGTGCGCGGAAACTCCAGCGCGGGATCGTGCCCGGCGACGGCCTCGTATTCCTTGGTGACCTGCTGGGAGACGAACAGTTCCTGATACGCCCTGCGGTCCTCCGGCCGGATCAGGAACACCAGCACACCGGCCGTCATCCGGTCGAGCCGGTGGGCCGGGGTGAGATCGGGGAGGTCCAGCGTCCGCCGCAACCGCACGACCGCCGTCTCGGTGATGTGCGCGCCCCGCGGAATGGTCGCGAGGAAATGGGGCTTGTCGATCACCACGAGTTGGTCGTCGCGGTGGAGGATGTCGATCTCGAACGGAACCGGGATCTCGGGTGCGGGGTCGCGGTAGAAGTACACGAATCGGGTCGGCGCATAGCGGGTGCCGCGGTCGACCACCCTGCCGTGTTCGTCGACGACTTCCCCACCGTCGATCAGCGACAGCCAGTGCGCCCGCTCGTCGGGGTACGTCTCGACCAGGAATTCGGCGACGGTCTTCGCCCCGAGCCCGGCCGGCATCCGGATGCGATCGGGACCGAGGCCGTTGCGGACGGGCAGCGGCGCCCCGGCCACCTCAGCCCGCCCGGTTCTCGGTGCAGCCGGCGCACACGAGCACGAGTTCGCGGCCCCGATCTTCCGGCAGATTCTCGTACCGGGACGTCGGGCCGCCGCATCGGGTGCAGCGTCCCAGGGTCTGGGCCCCATCGCTGAACTCGATGGTCATCCGCTTGTCGAAGACGTACAGCGACCCCTCCCACAGACCCGAGTCACCGAACGCCTCGCCGTAGCGGACGATGCCGCCGTCCAGTTGGTAGACCTCACCGAACCCGCGCGAACGCATCAGCGAGGACAGGACCTCGCACCGCACTCCCCCGGTGCAGTAGGTGACGACGGCCTTGTCCTTGAGATGGTCGTATTTGCCGCTGTCGAGTTCGTGCACGAAGTCGCGGGTGGTGGACACGTCCGGCACGACGGCGTCCCGGAAGCGGCCGATCTCCGCCTCGAAGCCGTTGCGTCCGTCGAAGAAGACGACGTCGTCACCGCGCCCCTCGACCAGGCGGTGCACCTCGTCCGGCGCCAGGTGGGTACCGCCGCCGACGACACCGTTCGCGTCCACCTTCAGCTCGCCCGGCGCACCGAACGTCACGATCTCCGGCCGCACCTTCACGCTGAGCCGCGGGAAGTCGGCGCCGAGCCCGTCCGACCACTTGATGTCGGCGTCCTTGAACGGCGCGTAGCTGCGTGTTCCCTTCACGTACCGCTTGACGTCGCGGATGTCGCCGCCGACGGTCGCGTTGATGCCGTGCTCGGAGACGAGGATCCGGCCCGTCAGGTTGTGCGCCTCGGCCAGCGTGTACTGCCAGAGCCGGATCGCCTCCGGGTCGGCGAGCGGAGTGAACACGTAGAACAGCACGATTTTCGGGACAGCCACGGGAAACCAGACTACCTAGAGACGTACACCGCTCGGCTGGGCCCAGGCCTCGGCCAGATCGGCACCGGTGAGACCTTCGAGGCTGCCGCGGAACACCCGCCCCGGGCCGTCGGCCACCGGGATCTCGCACGGGACGATGAGGACGACGCAGCCCGCGGCCTGCGCGGACGCGGCACCGGTGGGCGAGTCCTCGACGGCGAGGCACTGCGACGGGTGCAGCCCGAGCAGCTCCGCACCCCGCAGGTACGGGTCCGGGTGCGGTTTGCCTGCCGGCACCTCGTCGCCGCACACCGAGTGGTCGAAGTGGTGCCTGCCGAGTGTCTCGAGCGCCCGCTCGGTGAGCCGGCGCTCGGTGTTGGTCACCAGCGCCGACCTCAGTCCGTGTGCCCGGGCGGTCCGCAGCGCGTCGTGGGCGCCCGGCCGCCACGGGATCCCGTCGCCGAACAGTTCCTCGACGCGGGTGAACATCCATTCCTTGGCCTCGGCGAGCGCCGCCGGATCCCGGTCGAGTCCGAGAGCGTCGAAGATGACGCCGAGAGCGTTGGCGCTGGACGCGCCGATCGTCTTCAGGCGTGTCTCCTCGGTCATCGGACCGCCGAGGTGCAGCGACAACTCGCGGACCGCGACGTCCCACATCTTCTCGGAATCGAGCAGCGTTCCGTCCATGTCCCACAGCACGCCTGCGAGACCGTCGAATGCCTCAGACATTGAAGTACTTCGCCTCGGGGTGGTGCAGCACGAACGCATCCGTGGACTGCTCGGGGTGCAACTGCAGTTCCTCCGACAACTTCACACCGATCCGTTCGGGTTCGAGGAGAGCGACCATCTTCGCGCGGTCCTCCAGGTTGGGGCAGGCGCCGTACCCGAAGGAGTAGCGCGCGCCGCGGTAGGCGAGGTCGAAGAACCCGGACACCTCCGACGGATCCTGCTCGGCCACGTTGTGACCGCCGGGCAGCACGAGTTCCTCGCGGACCCGCTGATGCCAGTACTCGGCCAGCGATTCCGTCAGCTGCACACCGATGCCGTGCACCTCGAGGTAGTCGCGGTACGCGTTGGCGGCGAACAGCTCGTTCGCGAAGTCCGCGATCGGCTGGCCCATGGTGACGAGCTGCATCGGGAACACGTCGACCTGACCGGTCTCCTTCGCCTCGGTGCGGGACCGGACGAAGTCGGCGACGCAGAGGAACCGGTCGCGGTGCTGGCGCGGGAACGTGAACCGGAAGCGTTCCTCCGCGTCCGGTGCCGGGTCGGTGAGCACGACCACGTCGTCACCCTCGGACACGGCGGGGAAGTAGCCGTACACCACGGCGGCGTGCGCGAGGATTCCCTCGGTGCTCAGCCGGTCGAGCCAGTACCGCAGTCGTGGGCGGCCCTCCGTATCCACCAGCTCCTCGTAGGTGGGACCGTCGCCGGAACGCTGCCCGCGCAGACCCCACTGCCCGAGGAACAGGGCGCGCTCGTCCAGCAGTCCGGCGTAGTCGGACAGCGAGACACCCTTCACGATCCGGTTGCCCCAGAACGGCGGGCTCGGGACGACGATGTCGGTGGCCACGTCGGACCGTTCCGGCACCTCGATCGGGGTCTCGGCGGCCTTGCGTTTCTCCGCGATCCGCTTGGACCGTTCGTGGCGGGCCTTGCGTTCGGCCGCCTTCTCCCGGGCGGCGATCGCTTCCGGGCTGTCCGGGTCGGGTCCGCCGCCGCGTTTGACGGCCATGATCTCGTCCATCTTGTGCAGGCCCTCGAATGCGTCGCGCGCGTAGCTGACGTCGCCCTCGTACACCTCGGCCAGGTCGTTCTCCACGTACGAGCGGGTCAGCGCGGCACCGCCGAGGAGGACGGGGAACTTCTCCGCGACACCCTTGGCGTTGAGTTCCTGCAGGTTGTCCTTCATCACCACGGTCGACTTCACGAGCAGACCGGACATGCCGATGACGTCGGCCTTCTGCTCGATCGCCGCGTCGAGGATCGTCGCGATCGGCTGCTTGATGCCGAGGTTCACCACGTCGTACCCGTTGTTGCTGAGGATGATGTCGACGAGGTTCTTGCCGATGTCGTGGACGTCGCCCTTCACGGTGGCGATGACGATGCGGCCCTTGCCGTCCTCGTCGGTGGCCTCCATGTGGGGTTCGAGGTACGCCACGGCCGCCTTCATCACCTCGGCGGACTGCAGCACGAACGGCAACTGCATCTGCCCGGACCCGAAGAGTTCGCCGACGGTCTTCATGCCGGACAGCAGGGTCTCGTTGATGATCGCGAGCGGCGGCTTCTCCTCCATCGCCGCGGTGAGGTCGTCGTCGAGACCGTTGCGTTCACCGTCGACGATGCGCCGTTCCAGCCGCTCGAACAGCGGCAGCGCCGCCAGTTCCTGGGCGCGGGATTCGCGTGCCGACGCCGCGGAGACGCCCTCGAACAGCTCCATCAGCTTCTGCAGCGGGTCGTAGCCCTCGCGACGGCGGTCGTAGACCAGGTCGAGGGCCGTTTCGCGCTGTTCGTCGGGGATCCGCGCCATCGGCAGGATCTTCGACGCGTGCACGATGGCCGTGTCGAGGCCCGCCTCGGTGCACTCGTGCAGGAACACCGAGTTCAGGACCTGCCGGGCGGCCGGGTTGAGACCGAACGAGATGTTGGACACGCCGAGGGTGAAGTGCACCCGCGGATGCCGTTTCTTCAGTTCGCGGATCGCGTCGATCGTCTCGATGCCGTCGCGTCGGACCTCCTCCTGACCGGTGGAGATCGGGAAGGTCAGCGCGTCGATGATGATGTCGGACTCGTCGAGGCCCCAGTTCACGGTGATGTCGTCGAGCAGGCGCTCGGCGATGCGGACCTTGTGCTCGGCGGTGCGCGCCTGCCCCTCCTCGTCGATGGTCAGCGCGACGACGGCGGCGCCGTGCTCCTTGACGAGCCGCATGATCTTCTGGAACCGCGAGTCCGGTCCGTCGCCGTCCTCGTAGTTGACGGAGTTGACGGCGCACCGGCCGCCGAGGTGTTCGAGGCCGGCCTGCAGGACCGCGGGCTCGGTGGAGTCGAGCATGATCGGCAGAGTCGACGACGTCGCGAACCGGCTCGCGAGGGCGGCCATGTCGGCGGCGCCGTCGCGTCCGACGTAGTCGACGTTGAGGTCGAGCATGTGGGCGCCGTCGCGGGTCTGGTCCTTCGCGATGTCGAGGCACTTCTGGTAGTCCTCGGCGATCATCGCCTCACGAAATGCCTTGGAGCCGTTGGAGTTCGTCCGCTCACCGATCATCAGGATGCTGGCGTCCTGCTCGAACGGCACCGCCGTGTACAGCGACGACGTCCCCGACTCGTGGACCGGGTTGCGCGCGGCCTTCTCGACGAGGCGGACCGCTTCGGCCACCTGGCGGATGTGTTCCGGGGTGGTGCCGCAGCAGCCGCCGACCAGACCGAGACCGAACTCGGTGACGAAGCCGCTGAGCGCCTCGGCGAGTTCCTCCGCGGTGAGCGGGTACTCGGCGCCGTTCGGGCCGAGCTGCGGCAGTCCGGCGTTGGGCATCACCGACACGGGCAGGGAGCTGTACTTGGACAGGTGGCGGAGATGTTCGCTCATCTCGGCGGGACCGGTCGCGCAGTTGAGCCCGATCATGTCGATACCGAGCGGTTCGAGCGCGGTCAGCGCGGCACCGATCTCACTGCCGAGCAGCATCGTGCCGGTGGTCTCGACCGTGACGTGGGTGATGATCGGCAGCCGCGACCCGAGCGTCTCCATCGCCCGCTGACTACCCAGGATGGCGGCCTTCACCTGCAGCAGGTCCTGGCAGGTCTCGACGAGGATCGCGTCGGCGCCCCCGTCGATCATGCCCATCGCGGCCTCCGCGTAGGCGTCGCGCAGGGTCGCGAACGGCGCGTGGCCGAGCGTCGGCAGCTTGGTTCCGGGGCCCATCGAGCCGAGGACGAAGCGGCCCATCCCGTCGCGTCCCGGCCCCATCTCGTCGGCGACCTCACGCGCCAGCCGGGTTCCCTTCTCTGCCAGTTCCCGGATACGGTCCGATATGTCGTAATCGGCGAGGTTGGGGAGATTGCACCCGAACGTGTTGGTCTCGACGGCGTCGGCCCCGGCCTCGAAGTACGCGCGGTGGATCTCTTTCAGCACGTCAGGGCGGGTGTCGTTGAGGATTTCGTTGCAGCCTTCGAGCCCGAGGAAGTCGTCGAGCGTGAGGTCCGCGGCCTGCAACATGGTGCCCATGGCTCCGTCGCCGATGACAACGCGCTGGTTCAACGCATCGAGCAGGGCAGAGTGAAATGGCGCAGACATGCCGTCCAGACTAGTGGGCGCGCGAACCAATGCTGGCCGTAGGCTGGGTGGGTGAGTTCCAGTGAGTTCCCCGTCACGCCTGCGGGCCCCGACGACGACACCCCCGGCACCGCGTACGACGGTGCCACCGACAGCGCCGACGACGGTGCCACCGACACTGGCGTGCCCGTACTTCGTGACCCTGTTCTCGTCGCCGCCTTCGAGGGCTGGAACGACGCCGGCGACGCCGCGAGCGGAGCCGTCGAGCACCTCGAACTGACCTGGGACGCCCAGCCGCTGGCCGAGCTGGACTCCGAGGAGTACTACGACTACCAGGTCAATCGACCCACGGTCCGGCAAGTGGACGGTGTCACCCGGGAGATCGTGTGGCCCGCCACCCGGCTGTCGGTGTGCTCGCCCCCTGGCAGCGACCGCGACGTGGTGCTGCTGCGCGGAATCGAACCGAACATGCGCTGGCGGAGTTTCTGCGAGGACCTTCTCGAGCTGATCGATCAACTGCAGATCAACACCGTGGTGATCCTCGGGGCGCTGCTCGCGGACACCCCGCACACGCGGCCGGTCCCGGTGACGGGCAGCGCGTACAGCAGCGAGGCCGCCGAGCGGTTCAAGCTCGAGCAGACCCGGTACGAGGGACCGACCGGGATCACCGGGGTGCTGCAGGACGCGTGTGTCCGGGCCGGTGTGCCTGCGGTGTCGTTCTGGGCGGCCGTGCCCCATTACGTGTCCCAGCCGCCGAACCCCAAGGCGACCGTGGCTCTGCTGCAACGGGTCGAGGACGTCCTGGACATCGAGGTGCCCCTCGGGGAACTCCCGTCGCAGGCCGACGACTGGCAGGAAGCCGTCACCGAGATGACCGCGGACGACGAGGAGATCGGCGACTACGTCCGCTCACTCGAGGAGCGCGGCGACGCCGAGACCGACATCTCCGACGCCATCTCGAAGATCGACGGTGACGCGCTCGCGGCCGAGTTCGAGCGGTATCTCCGCAGGCGTGGGCCCGGCAGCTTCGGGCTGTGACGAAGAACTCGTCCGAATCGCTTCGTTCCTCGCTCCAGCGCACGGCGCTCTACGCCGGCGGATTCCTCGGCCCGTTCGGCGGCGGGGTGGTCGCCTCGATCCTTCCCGAGATCGGTGACGACCTCGGCGTGAGCGCGTCCGCCGCGGCCGGGTCGCTGACCGCGTACCTGCTGCCGTTCGCGCTGCTGATGCTGGTGTCGGGCACGCTGGGCGCCCGGTGGGGGCAGATGCGGACCGTGCGGATCGCGTACGGCGTCTACCTGCTGTCGTCGCTGGCCTGCTTCGCGGCGCCGACGCTCCCGCTGTTCCTCGGCGCCCGCGTGCTCCAGGGATGTTCCAACTCGTTCACGACGCCACTGCTGCTGGCCGCGCTCGCCGCCTCGACGCCGAAGAAGCACCTCGGCCGGGCGCTCGGGATCTTCGGCGCCTTCCAGGCCGCGGGACAGTCGAGTGCCCCGCTCGTCGGCGGCCTCGCGGCGGAGGTCGACTGGCGGCTCGCGTTCCTCGTCATCGCCCTCGTGGCCGCGGTGCTGGGTCTGGTCGGTGTTCCAGACAGCCCGCCCGCCGAGCCAGGGGCGGCGCGTCCGCGACTGCGGGACGCCCTCACCCCGTCGGTGCTGAGAATCGGGGTGGTCGCGCTCCTCGGCTGGGGCGCACTCGGTGGGCTGAGCTTCCTGGTCGCGTTCCGCGCCGAGGACGTGTTCGGCCTGAGCCCCACCCAGCGCGGCCTGCTGCTCACCGGGTTCGGTGTCGCCGGCATCCTCACCGCGCGCCTCGCCGGCGGTGTCATCGACAAGATCGGGGCCCGCTCCGCCGTGCTGATCGGCGCGTTCGCCGGGGCAGCTCTCGTCGCCGCCGCCGGGACCGTATCGCTCCTGGCGGTCGTGGCCGTTGCCTGGTTCGCGGCCGGAACCGCGGGTCAGTTCATCCTGGTCGGCGTCAACGCCGCCGTGCTCGGGTCGCCGGGCCCCAACCGGGGCGGCGCGGTGTCCGTCGTGCAGGCGTTGCGGTTCACCGGCAACGCGCTCGCGCCGATCACCCTCACCCCGGTGTACGCGGTGTCGCCCGCGGCCGGCTTCCTTCTGCCCGCCCTGCTCCTCGCCGTGCTGGCCCCACTGCTGATGCCCCGCGACCGGCCCCCTGCCTGACATGCTTTCTGGGACGCTGTGAGCTGTTCCTGATTCTCACGTAACGTGCGCGCAGCTGTTACGACACTCCGGGGGCGCAGCCTTTGTGCATGGCCCACACACCGAGTTCGAGCAAGCTGCTGGTCGTCGGCAACGGTATGGCCGGCGCCCGCACCTTCGAGGAGATCCTGAACCGCGGCGGGCGTGAGCGGTTCGAGATCACCATGATCGGCGACGAGCCCTACGGCAACTACAACCGGATCATGCTCTCGCACGTGCTGTCCGGGGAGGCGGCCGTCGACGACGAGGACCTGATCCTCAACCCAGTGGGCTGGTACACGGCGAACGGTGTGAAACTTCACGCCGGTGACCGCGCGGTCGCGCTCGACCGGTTCGCGAAGACCGTCACGTGCGAGAGCGGCCGCGTCGTCGAGTACGACGTGCTGATCGTCGCGACGGGAAGCAACACGTTCTTTCCCAACATGGACGGACTGCGCGAGCACGACGGCCGCCTGGCCCGCGGGGTGTTCGGATTCAGGAACCTCGCCGACACCAACGGCATGCTGCAGATGGCGCAGGCCCGCGACGACGTGTCCGCGGTGGTCATCGGCGGCGGTCTGCTCGGTCTGGAGGCGGCGTACGGGCTGCGCACTCAGGGACTCACCGTCAACGTCGTGCACTCCCCCGGCCACCTGATGAATCAGCAACTCGACGAACGCGGCGGCAGCGTCCTGCGCGCCGAGATCGAGAAACTCGGTGTCGGCGTCCACACCTCGATGCGGACCACCGCCGTGCTCCGTGACGACGCAGGCCTGGTGACCGGGGTCTCGTTCGTCGACGGCTCCACGCTGGACGCCGACATGGTGGTCGTCACCGCCGGCATCCGGCCCAACACCGAACTGGCGCGGGCCGCAGGACTGGTGGTCGAGCGCGGGATCGTCGTGGACGACCAGATGCGCTGCGAGGACGAGGGTTCCGTGTACGCCGTCGGCGAGTGCGCGCAGCACCGGGGAGAAACCTACGGCCTGGTCGCCCCGGTGTGGGAGGCCGCGATGGGCGTCAAGGGACCGGAGACGGCGGACGACAAGTTCGTCCAGTACTACGAACCGCGCAGCGGCACGTACAAGAGCCTCGTCGTCCGGGACGGAAAGCTGATCGGCGCCACCCTGATGGGCGACATCAGCAAGGCCGGCTTCCTCACACAGGCGTTCGACGGCAAGGTGCCGCTGCCCGAGGAGCGCATCAGCATGCTCTTCGACGTCGGGGCGCCGAGCGCCGCGCCAAGTGTCGCCGACCTTCCCGCCGACCTGCAGGTGTGTAACTGCAGCGGCGTGAGCAAGGGCGACCTGGTGGCCTGCGTCTACTCCGGCGCGAAGACCCTCACCGACGTCTGCGCCCAGACCCGCGCGGGCAAGGGCTGCGGGTCGTGCAAGGGACTCGTCGCCGACATCGTGGCCTGCGCCGCGGGCGGCGCACTCGAGGCCGACCCCTCGGCCGACTGGTACGTGCCGTGCATCCCGATGAGCAAGCCGGAACTCATCGCGACCATCCGGGAACGTGATCTGCGCGCCGTGTCCCAGGTGTTCGCCGAACTCGCGACGGACGCGAAGGAGGACGCGTCCGCGAAGATGCCGCTCGCGTCCCTGCTCCGCACGATCTGGGGTCCCGAGTGGGTGAACGAGCGGGGCGCGCTGTTCATCAACGACCGCGTGCACGCCAACATCCAGCGCGACGGCACGTTCTCGGTGGTCCCGCAGATGAAGGGCGGCGTCACCACGCCGGATCAGCTCCGCAAGATCGCCGATGTCGCCGACAAGTACGGCGTGCCGCTCGTGAAGGTCACCGGCGGGCAGCGCATCGACCTGCTCGGCATCAAGAAGGAGGACCTCCCCAAGGTGTGGGGCGACCTCGACATGCCGTCCGGGTTCGCGTACGGCAAGAGCATGCGCACGATCAACTACCCGGTCCTGAAGGACGCGGGTTTGCTGCTCACGTTCTCACTGGCTGTGAGAGGGGTGGCTGCTTTAGGCACGGTTGATTGGGCGGCCCGGTAGTTGTTGTGTCCGAGTGCGGCGATGTTGGCGGCGGCGTTATAGTCGGCGTGGCCGGTCCATCCGCAGCCGCGGCACCGGAACAGTGCTTGACTGTGCCTGTTCGCGGTGTCGCAGTGCCCGCACTGGTGGCAAGTCTTACTGGTATTGCGCGGGTTGATCACCTGCACCGGCACTCCTGCGGCTTGCGCCTTGTAGGTGATCTGGTCGCGCAGTTGCGCGTATGCCCAGGAGTGCAGTTGTTGCCGTTGTCTGCGTGCGAGCCGTACCCGGTCCCGGATTCCCGATAGGTCTTCTACCGCGATCCCTTGACCGGTGCGTTGTGCTTGGGCAACGATCGTTTTCGAGAGTTGGTGGTTGATGTCGGTGGCGTACCGAGTCTCCTTCCTCCGCCGTTTCTTCAGTTTCCGTTTCGCGGACTTGGTCCCCACCTTCTGCAGCGCGGACCGGATGGTTGCGTACTTTTCCGGCGGGCCGTGACCGCACCACCGGACCACCGGACGTCCAGTTCAGCCGGGTCGTCTGCGGTGGTCACCGCCAGGTTCACGATCCCCAAGTCCACACCCAGCCACCCGGTGGCGTCGTCGGCGGGAACCAGCTGCTGCGGGGCGTCGGTGTCGACGGTTGCATGCAGGTAGAAACATCCGTCCCGGAAAATCAGATCCGACTCGCCTTTGCGGTCGGCGAGCATTGTCAGCTGCCACGGCGCGCACACGAATCCGACGTTGCGCATCCGGCCCGCGCTCGTCCAGATCGACACCGTCGATCGATCGACCTGCCACGACAAGCACCGATCGTCGAACGGTTGGCCCGCGTCCGGACGGAACACGATCGCCTTACCCGCAACCTTCGCATACCGTGTAGATCCCGGCGTGCCGTAATTCCCGTTGAGCAGGTTCGCCGTCCGGGTCGCGTACGCATCCGCGACTTTCTTGATGACCCGGATCGCCGGCTGCGCCGACAACCCGCACGCTTTGAGCTGGGCATAGACCTGCTTCTGCAGCGCGAACGGACGCCGATCAGCGGCGG
>NZ_JBHUSF010000221.1:0-15216 GCF_042673295.1 Rhodococcus sp. NPDC057014 | reverse complement strand
CCGCTTCACCATTCACTTCACAAGCCCAGGAGAATCCCCCGTGGCCGACAAGCACCGTATCAACTTCGAGCCCGTCGACATCGAGATGGAAGTCGGCGAAGACGAGTACATCCTCGACGCCGCGTTCCGGCAGGGCATCCACCTGATGCACGGCTGCCGCGAGGGGCGGTGCTCGGCCTGCAAGTCGTTCGTCCTGGACGGCGACATCCAGATGGAGAACTACTCGACATTTGCGTGCAACGAATCCGAGGTCGACGAGGGGATGGTATTGCTCTGCCGCTCAACCGCTTACAGCGACTGCACGATCGAGCTGCTCAACTTCGACGAGGACGAACTCCTCGGCGGTGTCCCCATCCAGGATGTACGCACCCAGGTGACCGGGATCGAGTCGATGACCAAGGACATCGTCTCGCTGCGATTGCAGCCCGTCGAACCCGCCGCCTACGAGTTCAGGCCCGGCCAGTACGCGGACCTGAAGATCCCGGGGACCGAGGAACATCGGTCCTTCTCGATGGCAACGACGCAGTCGACACCCGGCCACATCGAATTCCTCATCAAGAAGTATCCGGGCGGAAAGTTCGCCGGGATGCTCGATGATGTCATCTCGGTCGGCGACGAGATCAGCTTGACCGGTCCCTACGGGTCGTTCACCCTCAAGGAAGGTCATGTCCTGCCGATCGTGTTGATCGGCGGCGGAGCCGGAATGGCTCCCGTCCTCTCGCTCCTGCGGCACATGAGCGAGACGGGCAACACCCGTTCGGTGCACTTCTACTACGGTGCCCGGACGCCCGCCGACCTGTTCTACGTCGACGAGATTCTCCGACTCGGAGAAGGACTCACGGATTTCACGTTCGTGGCGTGCCTGTCGGAATCGATGGTCCCGGAGCCGGCGGGGTCGATCGTCGTCGAAGAAGGCAACGTCACCGACGTCGTGAGCCGCCGCGAACCGGACATCGGCAGGACCGAGGTCTACCTCTGTGGACCACCACCGATGGTCGACGCGGCGCTCGCCCTGCTCGAGGCCACCGGCACCCCGAGCGATCAGATCTTCTACGACAAGTTCACCAGCCCCGCCTTCGAGTAGCCCACCACAGGAAATCACAGCCCTCTTTCACCGACAGAACTGAGAAACGAGATGACCGCAACCTCCGAGCCCAAGCAGCGGAGCTTTCCGAAGATCGAGTTCACCGACTCCGAAGCCGGTGCGCTGGAGTTCCCCAGCTCCCGCAGCCGTACGTTCAATTACTACACGCCGGCCAAGAAGCGGTCGACGATGTACGAGGACGTGACCGTCGACGTCCAACCCGACCCGGACCGCCACCTCTCCCAGGGCTGGATCTACGGATTCGGTAACGGACCGGGCGGATATCCGCAGGACTGGACCGTCGCGAAGTCGTCGAACTGGCATGCCTTCCTCGACCCGAACGAGGAGTGGGACCAGACGATCTTTCGCAACAACTCCAAGGTCGTCCACCAGGTCGAATTGTGCCTCTCCAACGCCAAGCGCGCCCGCGTGTACGACGCCTGGAACACCCCCTGGTTGACGTTCATCTCCCGCAATCTCGGCGCGTGGATGCATGCCGAGAACGGTTTGGCGTTGCATGTCTTCACGTCCATCCAGCGGTCCGGGCCGACCAACATGATCAACACGGCCGTCGCGGTGAACGCCGCCCACAAGATGCGCTTCGCCCAGGACCTGGCGTTGTTCAACCTGGACCTGTCCGAGGCCACCGAGGATTTCGACGGCGACGCGCACAAGGCCGTCTGGCAGTCGGCGCCCGAGTGGCAGCCCACCCGGGAGGTCGTCGAGCGGCTTACCGCCGTTCCGGATTGGTGTGAGCTGCTGTTCGGCTCCAACATCGTCTTCGAACAGCTGGTCGGTTCGCTGTTCCGCACGGAACTGGTCATGCAGATCGCCGCAGGCAACGGCGACTACATCACCCCCACGATCGTCGGCACCGGCGAGCACGACTACGACCGCGACCTCGCGTACACCCGCAACCTGTTCCGGCTGCTCACCCGCGACCCCGAGCACGGTGAGTCGAACAAGGAACTGTTCGGCACGTGGCTGGCCACCTGGGTGCCCCGCTGCCTCGACGCCGCCCGCGCGCTGCAGCCGATCTGGTCGCAGCCCGCCGACAAGGCCGTCACCTTCGCCGACAGCCTCGACGCCGCCACGGCGAAGTTCCGTTCCCTGCTCGAGGAGATCGGGCTCGACATCCCGAAGGAGTTGGACCAGTGACCATGCAATTCGGATCGTCCACCGAGTTCTCCAACATGTGCGGTGTCACGTTGATGAACACCCCGATCGGCCGGGTCGTCGCGGAGGTGATGGGCGCGAAGGACGGTGTGGAGCTGACCGAGTACCCGTCGATGATCCGCGTCGACGGCCAGAAGCTGCTCGACTTCGACTACGACGAACTGACCGACGCCCTGGGGCAGGATTTCGACGGCTCGATCTTCGAGGAGATCAGCTCCACCCACTACGGGCGCATGGTCCACCTCGACGAGAAGACCCTGCTGTTCGCCAGCCCCGAGGATGCCGCCGAGTACATCGGATTCGACCTCACGGAGAACTAGCCCGCAGCTGTCCGGGGCCACCGCGATAGGTGGCCCCCGACAACCCCCATCCCACCCGGAACCAGGACCAAGCGAGGACGCGATGTATCAGAAGGACGGTCAGAAGTATTTCATCGTCGATGGGCACGTGCACATCTGGGACGGCCGCGCGTCGAACCAGAAGAACGTGCACGGCAAGCAGTTCATCGACTGCTTCTACGACTACCACAAGAACCTCAGCCCCGAAGAGGTCGTGTGGGACTACGACACCTACACGTACTACGGCAGCGAACGCTTCGAGCGCGACCTCTTCGTGGACGGATACGTCGACCACGCGATCTTCCAGGCCACCCTGCTCAGCGACTTCTACCACAACGGATTCGGACAGACGGACGAAGCGCTCGCCCTGGTCGCCAAGAATCCCGGCAAGCTCACCTACAACCACGCCTACGACCCGCGCCACGAGGAGGCCGGTCTCGAACAGCTCCGCAGGGACGCGGACCGGATGAACCTGCAGGGCGTCAAGCTCTACACCGCCGAATGGCACGGCGACTCCCGCGGCTACAAACTCGACGACCCGTGGTCGCGGCGCTATCTCGAAGAGTGCATCACGCTGGGAATCAAGAACATTCACGTTCACAAGGGCCCGACGATCCGTCCCCTCGACCGCGACGCGTTCGACGTTTCCGACGTCGACAAGGTCGCCACCGACTACCTGGACCTGCGATTCGTCGTCGAGCACGTGGGTCTGCCGCGGCTCGAGGACTTCTGCTGGATCGCCACCCAGGAGTCGAACGTGTACGGCGGTCTGGCAGTGGCGTTGCCGTTCATCCACACCCGGCCCCGCTATTTCGCCCAGATCATCGGCGAACTGCTCTACTGGATCGGCGAGGACAAGATCCTGTTCGGCAGCGACTACGCGCTGTGGACACCGAAGTGGCTGATCGAGAGGTTCGTCGACTTCCAGATCCCCGAGGACATGCAGAGCGAGTACGCCCCGATCACCGTGGAGCAGAAACAGAAGATCCTCGGCCTCAACGCGGCAGCGCTGTACGACATCGACGTTCCCGCCGACCTGCAACTGGCCGAGCCGGCCGGGCAGGAAGGTGTGGAGGTCGCCGCCGGGGCGCGAGAGCCGGAATCCGTGCCGTCATGACCGCCGCCGTCGTCTGCACCGAACAGGACGTCCTGATGGCCCTGTCGACGGTCACCGACCCGGAACTGGACGAACCCATCACCGATCTCGGGTTCGTCCGGTCGGTCACCCTCGACGACGACGGGGTCACCGTGCACCTGCGGTTGCCCACCGCGTTCTGTTCGCCGAACTTCGCCTACCTCATGGCCTCCGATTCCCTCGACGCCCTGCGCCTGATCGAGGACATCGGTGAGGTGCGGGTGCTGCTCGACGACCATCACGACAGCGACAAGATCAACGCCGGCCTCGCCGCCGACGCCGGATACGTCGGGACGTTCGGTTCCGAGGCGGAGGACAGTCTGCACGAGTTGCGCCGAACGTTCCTGTCCAAGGCGCATGCCGCCGCGATGGAACGCTGCGTGGAGGCGCACCTGAAGACCACCGATCTGGGTGTGAACGAGATCTACCGGCTCACCCTCAGCGATCTCGCTTCGGGAAAGTCCAAGGCCGCGTTGCTGCGCCGCCGGATCGGCATCGGGTTGAGCATCTGCCCGGCCAGTCGGGTGTTCGTCGACGACGACGGCAAGCGGATCCCCCCGGAGTCGGTGCCGATGCGGCTGCGCTTCGCCAAATCGGTGCGCATCTCGATGGAGGGCAACGCCCACTTCTGCCGCGGACTGCTCGCCACCCGCTACGCCGACAGCGAATCCGTCGGCACCACACCGCGAATCATCAACGTCAGAACCAGGAGCCCGCGATGAAGGCCGTGCAAGTGGTGGGATACCACACCAAACTGCAGCTCACCGACATTCCCGAACCCACGGTCGAGGGCCCCCTCGACGTCGTCGTGCGCATCGGCGGCGCCGGCGTGTGCCGCACCGACCTGCACATCCTCGAGGGGCAGTGGGAGGAGAAATCCGGTGTCGCGCTGCCGTACACGATCGGCCACGAGAACGCCGGCTGGGTCCACGCCGTCGGCGATGCCGTCACCAACGTCGCGGTCGGCGACAAGGTGATCCTCCACCCCCTGATCACGTGCGGGCTGTGCCGGGCGTGCCGATTCGGTGACGACGTCCACTGCGAGAACAGCCAGTTCCCGGGCATCGACGTCAACGGCGGCTACGCCGAGTACCTGCGCACCACCGCCCGCAGCGTCGTGAAGATCGACGACACACTCGAACCGGCGGACGTCGCCGCACTCGCCGACGCCGGCCTGACCGCGTACCACGCGGTTGCCAAGGCCGCGAACACGACCCGGCCCGGGGACGTCTGCGTGGTGATCGGGGCCGGCGGCCTCGGCCACATCGGCATCCAGGTCCTCAAAGCCATCTCCGGCGTCACCGTCGTCGTGCTCGACCGCAACCCCGCAGCCGTCGAACTGGCCGTGAAGATCGGCGCCGACCACGGCATCGTCGCCGACGGCACCCACATCCAGCAGGTACTCGACCTCACCGGCGGACACGGCGCCGAGGCTGTCGTCGACTTCGTCGGCGAAGGCGGCGCCACCCGCGAAGGCATCGCGATGCTGCGCCGCGCCGGGAACTATTACGTCGTCGGATACGGCGAGAACATCGACGTCCCGACCATCGATGTGATCTCCACCGAGATCAACTTCATCGGAAACCTCGTCGGCTCCTACAACGACCTCCAGGAGCTCATGACCCTTGCCGCCCAGGGCAAGGTCACGTTGCACACAACCCGGTACCGGCTCGAGGACTTCCAGCAAGCCCTCGACGATCTCGATGCCGGGCGGGTGCGCGGCCGGGCGATTCTCGTCCCGTAACACGCCGCATTCTCCGCACAAGGAAAAGTAGGAAAGGACCATCAGCCATGGCAAAAGAGCTGCGGTACAACACGGACGCCCGAGCCCGACTCGAACACGGCGTCAACGCCCTCGCCGACGCGGTCAAGGTGACCCTCGGCCCCAAGGGGCGCAACGCGGTGCTCGAGAAACTCACCGGGCCGCCGACCATCACCAACGACGGCGTGACCATCGCGCGCGAGATCCAGCTCCGCGAACCGTTCGCGAACATGGGCGCCCAGCTGGTGAAGGAGGTGGCGATGAAGACCAACGGTGTCGTCGGCGACGGCACCACCACCGCAACCGTGCTCGCCCAGGCCATGGTCCGTGAGGGGCTGCGCTCCGTCGAGGCCGGAGCCAACCCCATGCGGGTCCGACGCGGCATCGAACGAGCCGTGTCCGTCGTCGTCGACTCCCTCCGCGAACAGGCCACCCAGATCGGCGGCCAGAGCGATCTGCAACGCATCGCGACGCTCGCCGCCAGCGACGACGACGTGATCGGACACGCCATCTCGAAGGCCGTCGACTACGTCGGCAAGTCCGGAGTCGTCACCACCGAGGAAAGCGACACCCTCGGGTTGTCCGTCGACATCGTCGACGGCATCGAGTTCGACCACGGCTACACCTCGGGATACATGGTCACCGACCCGGAGCGGATGGAAGCGGTCCACGCCGATCCGCTGATCCTGCTGACCAACAAGAAGATCACCCAGGTCCAGGAGATCATGCCGGCCGTCGAGGTCGCCAAGCGCGCCGACCGGCCGCTGGTGGTGCTCGCCGAGGAAGTCGACGGACCGGCCCTGCAACTGCTCGTCGGCGGCAACATGCACAAGACCATGCAGTCGGTGGTCGTCCGGGCGCCCGGTTTCGGGCACCGTCGGGTCGCCGAGCTCGAAGACCTCGCGGTGGCGCTCGGTGGGCACGTGATCGCCAAGGACACCGGGATCGAACTGTCCGAGGTCAGCGTCGAGCATCTCGGTTCGTGTGACCGGATCACGGTGACCGAGAACGAGACCACGATCGTCGGTGGCCACGGCGCCCAGCGCCTCCTCGACGCCCGCATCGCCCAACTGGAGTCCCAGCTCGAGCGCGCCAAGATCGAGGCAGATCAGGAAAGCCTCGAACTGCGCATCGCCCGGCTCACCGGGAGGGTCGCCGTCATCCGCGTCGGCGGCGCGACCAGTGTCGAACTCAAGGAGCGGATGCTGCGCGTCGAGGACGCCCTGGCCGCCACCCGCGCGGCGGTGGAGGCGGGCATCGTCTCCGGCGGTGGCACCGCGCTGGCACAGTCACACCGGGCACTGGCCGACCTCGACCTGTCCGGAGACGAGGCCATCGGGTGCGACGTCGTACGGCGCGCCCTCGCCGAACCGCTGCGCTGGATCGCGATCAACGCCGGATTCGACGGCGACGACGTCGTCGAGGTGGTCGCCGGTCTCCCGCTCGGGCACGGGTTCAACGCGCTCACCGGTGAATACGGAGACATGTTCGACGACGGGGTGATCGACCCGTTCAAGGTCACCCGCGCCGCACTCG
Organism: Rhodococcus sp. NPDC057014; assembly: GCF_042673295.1. Taxonomy (NCBI): domain Bacteria; kingdom Bacillati; phylum Actinomycetota; class Actinomycetes; order Mycobacteriales; family Nocardiaceae; genus Rhodococcus; species Rhodococcus sp. NPDC057014. Next base: position 8,185 of record NZ_JBHUSF010000221.1, on the reverse strand, counting down.
AAAGTGCGGCCTCGATCGCGGCACTGCTGATCACCACCGAAACCGCTGTGGTGGAGGAGATCATCGGCAATCCCGGCGCCATCATGGCGCCCGGCTTCGGCGATCTCGCCGAAGGCATGGTCCGCCCGTCGAACATCTACTGACGCAGCCGAGTGGGTCGCCGCCACGACCGCCTGAAGAGGCGGTGACCCGCTCTCCCTGCTCGCGCAAACCCACCCCTCCGGCGTCCGTATGCCCGAAAGAAAGTGAAGCATCGTGATTTTCATCGTGGTGAAGTTCAAGGTCCTCGACACGCATCAGAACGACTGGCTGCTCGTCACGAAGGAGTTCACCGACGCGACCCGATCCGAACCGGGCAATCTCTGGTTCGAGTGGCACCGCAGCGCCGACGACCCCGCCGAATTCGTATTGATCGAGGCTTTCCGGGACGGGCAGGCCGGTTCCGACCACGTCGCCGCCGACCACTTCCGGAAGGGACTGGACGCGATGCGTCCCGCGCTGAGTGAGACACCGCGCATCATCCACACGGAGATACCGGGGGAGGACTGGTCGCGGATGGGAGAGCTGGAAGTCACGCAGGCCAAGGCATGACGGTCGTGACGGGCGGTCCCGTCGCGGATTTGATCGCGGAACTGGGCGATGCCGCGGTAATCGACAGCGACACCATGATCGCCTACACCCGCGATCAGGCGTTACTCTGCCCGTCCGGGCTTCCGCTCGCCGTCGTCCGCGCGCGGACCGTCGACCATGTCGTCGCGACTCTGAAAACAGCGCACCGACATGGTATTCCGGTCGTGACGAGAGGTGCGGGCACCGGGCTGGCCGGAGGGGCCAACGCGGTCGACGGCTGCATTGTGCTGAGTACCGAGACACTCGACCGGATCCTCGCCGTCGACGAACAGTCCCGCACCGCCACGGTCGAGGCGGGAGTGATCAACGGTGACCTCGCGACCGCGGTGGCAGCGCGCGGACTGTGGTACGTCCCCGACCCCGGCAGTCGCGCCGTCTCCACGATCGGCGGGAACCTCGCAACCGACGCCGGCGGCGCCTGCTGTGCAAAATACGGGGTCACCGGCGACCACGTCGCCCGGATCAAGGCGGTCCTCGCCGACGGCCGGATCATCCACACCGGCGCCGTCACCCGCAAGAATGTGGCCGGTTTGAACCTGACTCGGCTACTGGTCGGGTCCGAGGGCACCCTGGCCGTGATCGTCGAGGCGACCGTGCGGCTGCGCCGCACGCCGGTGCACACGGCCACCGTCGTCGCCGCCTTCCCCGATACCGTCCAGGCGGTCGACGCGGTGCTGGCGATTCAGGCGGTGGCCGACCCGAGCCTGGTCGAACTCATGGACCGCACCACCATCGCGGCCGTCAACGACATGACCCGCATGGGTCTCGACGAGACGGCCGGAGCGCTGCTGCTGATCCAGTGCGACGGTGACGCCGCCGAGGCGGAAGCCCAGCGCAGCGCGGACGCCTGCCGCGCCGCCGCGGCCACCGAGTTGTACGTGAGCACCGACGCCGCCGAAGGTGACGCCCTCATGCAGGCGCGCCGTGTGGCGCTGACCGCCCTGGAACGCCGCGGCAGCACCCTGCTCGACGACTTGGCCGTGCCGGTCCCCCGGCTACCGCACATGCTCGACGCCATTACCCGGATTGCCGATCGCCACCGCCTGCTCATCGGTACGTTCGGGCACGCCGCCGACGGGAACCTCCACCCCACGATCGTGTTCGACGCGGCCGACCCCGACGCGGCCGACCCCGACGCCGCCGACCGGGCCCATCGGGCCTTCGACGAGATGGTGACGCGGTGTCTGGCGCTGGGCGGATCGATCACGGGCGAGCACGGCGTCGGCAGCCTCAAACGCCGCTACCTCGAACCCATGATCGGCTCGGTGGAGAGATCCCTGATGTCAGGAATCAAGGCGGCGTTCGACCCGACCGGAATTCTGAACCCGGGCCGCGCGATATGACGACCACGGCCCTGCATCCGCCCCACCCCGCGACGAAAGGCCCCGACCATGACAGCGCACCCCGGACGGCGGCGCGGCCGTCCCCGCACTCAACCCGGCCCTCCTCCGGTTCCGGGCACCCTCACGCCGGCCGACCTCGCGAGCGTCCTCGAAGTACTGACCGGTACCCGGGCGCCGGTCGAACACCCCCCGACGGACCGTCTCATATTGAGACGCGTCTCACATCGAGACGACGTACGCTCAGGTTCATAGACCTGTGGAGAAACGGGGCGTAAACACGGCATGACCACCAAGGACCTGCAGAAGGCGCGGGAGTTGTTTCTCGCCGACAACGATCTCGACAGCTCCGTTCGCCAACCCATCTCGTTCTCCTGGCAACGATCGAAGTCGCTCGAGGTGAGCCCTGATCAACTCGACCTCCCGTTCGTCCGAGAGCCGAATCTGGACTGTCCTCTCGTCGCGGCTGCCGAACCCGTGTTGCGACAACTCGCGGACGGCCTGGTCGACGAACCGGTCAGCGTGATCCTGACGTCGGCTGACGGAGTGATCCTGACCAGGATCACCGCCAGCCGGCAACTCAATCGCACCCTCGACGACGTCCAACTGATACCCGGTTACAGTTACTCGGAAGAGTTCGCCGGCACCAACGGCATCGGCACGACCCTGGAGACGCGCCAGCCCACCCTCGTCACGGGTGCCGAACACTATGCCGGCTGCCTCGGGCAACTGGCCTGCGCGGGTGTCCCGATCACCCATCCGATGTCCGGCACTCTCGTGGGGGCACTCGATCTCACCGGCTGGGTAGAGGACGGGGGCCCGTTGCTGGCCACGCTCGCCAAATCCGCCACGGCTCAGATCGAAGGCCGTCTCCTGGCGCAGGCCAGCGCCGACCAGACCTCGTTGCTCAACGCGTATCTCAAGGCGTGCCGCCGATCGCCGCAGACCGGGGTGCTGGCGCTCGGAGACGATGTCGTCCTCGTCAACCGGCGACTTCGCGTGGCGCTGGACGCCCTGGATCAGGCAGCGCTACTCGAACACGCCGTCGACCTGAGCAGCGTCAACGCCGCCTATCGGCATATCGTCGCCCTGCCCAGCGGTCAGACGGCCAGGTTGTCCTCGATCGAGGACTTCGGGCTCGGAGCCCGCAGGCCGATGGCCTTGTTCTACGTACATCTCCTCGACGTCCCCACGTCATCTGTCGCCTCCGCACTGGCAAGCACCGTGCTTCCCGGCGTCACCGGCACCAGCGCGTCCTGGCGCCGCACCTGCCAGCAGATCGCCCGCTGCGCACGCGAGCAGCAGTGGGTCATCGTGTCGGGTGAGCCCGGAAGTGGGCGCGGAGCCGCTCTCAAAGCTGTTGCCGTCGAGCATATTCCCATTCGAACCCGGATCTTCACGGCAGCCGAACTCGCCGACGACGGCGCCGCGCTGCCGGCCCTCGAACAGGAACTCGACCAGGAACGATTCAGCGTGATCCTGCGCGACATCGACCTGCTCAGCGAGCCACAGCAGCGGGTTGTCGCCGACCTGATCCAAGGGCGCGAACATGCCGGCTGGGTCGGCGCGACCATCGGCGGCACCGATCACAGCACCGATCTCGATGCACTGCTCCTTCCCCACTTCAGCCACACCGTCACGATGCCGGCCCTGCGGCATCGCATCGACGATCTGCACAGTCTGGTACCGCATCTGCTAAGACAACTCGGTCGCGGCGCGGAGCTGTCGCTCTCGCCTGCGGCAATGCGCCAACTCTGCAAGTACAGCTGGCCCGGAAACGTCACCGAACTCCGGCAGGTCCTGCACGAGGTCGTCCAACGTCAGCGCTCCGGTGTCGTCGAAGTCGAGCAGCTGCCCCCGATGTGCCGGGCCCTGAGCCGGCACACCCTCACCCAGATCGAAGCCCTCGAACGCGACGCTATCGTGCGCAGCCTCGAGGAGAACCACGGCAACAAGAAAGCCGCGGCAACAGCTCTCGGCATCTCGCGTGCCACGATCTACCGCAAGATCAAGGAATTCGGCATCGACGTCTGACGCGCCGTTCGTCATCCTCCGTTCGTGTCAGGAAATGAGACAGTCATCGCGCCGCCGACGGCGGAACATGAGGTCAGACAGACAAACCCACGCGGATCTCGACTCGTCGAGGAGCAAACTCCTTCGGGTACGAATCCGCGGCCGGAGTGGACGAGGACGACCCATGAATACGAATCCGTCTGGCGCAGTGACCCACTCGGAATCGCACTGCAAGACCGCTCGCGTGTGGCTGGTCGCCGGGCTGGCGCACACGTCCGAACCCGCCGACCGTCCCGCCGTACGTGACGATCTCATGCGAACCTGGGTTCCGGAGCCGGGCAGCGGCTACTGCACTCCCGACGGCAGGCGTCGCACGACGTGGGCGCAACTGCATTCCCGGTTCGATCTCGTCGAGGTGACCCCGTGACAACTCCCTGCACGATCCGGCAGGCCCCGCGCCTTCGCCACGCGACACTGAGTGATCAACTCGCGCGGGAGGACGCCGCCGAGGACGCGCAGCGCCTATCCCCGGACGACCGCACGACGTGTCCGTTGCACCGGCGGTGGATCCACCAGTGCGTCGCCTCGCCGGTCCACGTCAACGCAATCACCCGGCACCGCTGGTGCCGTCGATGCGCCGTGCCGCTCACGGTGACCGTGGACGAGGTGGCACGGACGGTCGCGATGGTCTGCCCGGCCTGCGGTGACGGTGGCAGCCCCGCCACCGCGCGTCTGGTGGTCGCCTGTCGTGCCAGTTTGGGCTTCGCCCCCGTGAGTACTTGTTAACCGCCCGTAGTTAATAAGTACTCACGGGCGCGGAGCGCATGGCGGGGAGTGCCGCGGAGGCGATGAGGACGACGGCCATCCCCGCCCACTGTGGCGGGGACAGTTGCTCGCCCAGCAGGACCTGTGCGGCGAGCACCCCGACCACCGGTTCGAGCAGTCCGAGGAGGGCGACGGACGTGGATCCGAGGGCGCGCACGGCGATGAAGGAGCAGCCGATCCCGATGGGCATCAGGAGGAGCCCCTGGAACAGGATGGATCCCCATCCGCTGGGTGCGAATGTCCAGGACTGTCCGTCGACGACGGCGATCGTGCCGGTGGCGATTCCGGCGCCGAGTGATGCGAGTGCGCCGGCGGCGACGGGGCTGACCTGGTGTACCCACCGTTCCCCGACCACCAGGTAGAGCGCGTACCCGGCGGCGCTGAGGAGGGCGAGCACGGCCCCGTTCACGGCGACCGCGGAGGTGCCGGCGCCCGCGACGAGTGCGATGCCGCCGGACATCGCGACGGCCAGCACCAGTTGACCGCGGTTGATCCTGTTCCGGGTGACCACCCAGACGAGTGCCATCACGAACAGCGGGTAGATGTGGACGATCACGACCGCGATCTGCGCGCCGGTGACCCGCACCGCCGCGAAGAAACACAGCAACTGGATGCCGAACAGTGGGCCGCAGACACAGCACAGTCCGACGGCGGACTTCCAGGTGACGCCCTTCAGCCTTCCGGTGGACCAGGCCAGAAGGAACAGCAGTGCGGCACCGACGAGGCTGCGGAGGCAGACGAGGACGGCCGGTGACACGCCGCCGGCGTAGCCGATCGCGGCGAACGTGGGGGTGAGTCCGTAGGCGATCGCGGAGGCGGCGCCGCATCCCCAGGCGACCGCACTGCCGCCGCGCGTCCGCCGTTCCGTGGAGCTAGCGACCATCGGCCCGAACGCGCCGGGCGGCCCGCGGAGGCCGGGTCACCATGTGCGCGGCGCGACCAGTTCGTCGTGGACGAACTGCACGAGTACCTCTTTCATCGCGGCGACGGTCATGTTCGGTGCGCCGGTGAGGACCTGGATGGCGGTTCCGTCGGTGAGCGCGGTCAGCCTCTGCGCGATGGTCTCCGGGTCGACGTCGGTGCGGAAGATGTCCTGCCGTTGTCCGCGCCGGACGATCTTGACGACGGTCTCGTGCCAGCGCGCGTAGTACGTGTTGTGGAACGGGCGGAGTTCGGGCCGGAGCGTGGCCTCGGCCCAGAACTGCAACCAGATGGACCACTCGTCGCGCAGCGGTCCGACTCGGGGCAACTGCATGTCGATCAGGCGGAGCAGCCGTTCGTGGGCGTTGTCGATCGCCTTCAGTTCGCGGCTCTGCCGGTCGAAGGCGTTGTCGATGGCGTGGCGGAGGGCGGCGGTCAGGACGTCGCTCTTGCCGGGGAAGTAGTAGTGCACCGCCCCGGTGCTGGTGCCGACGACCTGGGCGATGTCGGAGATGCGGACCGAGTGGTATCCGCGCTCGGCGATCAGTTGAGCCGCAGCATCGAGTATCGCCGTTCGGCGCGCGTCCTCGGTGAGTTGAGCGGTCACTGTCCCTCCTTCGATTGGCCTCTGACTGATCCATCAAATCATACGCCGCAAACTGACGCATCAGTCAGACGATGGCTACCGGTCTCGAAAACGACCCACAGCCGATCGCGAGCGGCATAACGGCAGTTAAATGCCATGAAACAAGCGGGGACCACACCTGACCCTCGGATCAGTTTCGGCAAAAGCCTTGACATTTGTGGGCTGAATCACGGTATAACTGATGCATCAGTCAGACCCCCGTTGGTCGGAACCGTAGCGACGAGAGGCGAACGCTCGATGGAATGTGAGAACCCAGGTGGAGGCGCCGGGCAGGTGCTGCGACCCGACGTCCATCGCGGGCGGGTGGCACTGATCACCGGTGGAGGCACCGGGATAGGGCGCGCGATCGCACTGGATATGGCGCGGTGTGGAGCCGACGTCGTGATCAGCGGCCGCAGGCCCGAGCCCCTCGAGAAGACCGTCGCCGAGATCGAGGCACTGGGCGGACGGGCGCTCGCGGTGCCCGCGGACATTCGCGAAGAAGAGCAGGTGACCGCCCTGGTCGATCGGGCCCTGGAGCGGTTCGGCCGCATCGACATTCTGGTCAACAACGCCGGCGGTCAGTTCGCGGCGCCGGCCGAGGACATCACGAGCAAGGGGTGGCGCGCCGTTCACCGTCTCGCCGTCGACGCCACCTGGGCGGTCACCCGGGAGGTCGCCGTCCGCGCGATGATTCCGCAGCGGTCGGGATGCATTTTCTTCATGGCGTTCTCCCCGCGCCGGGGAATCGCATCGATGGTCCACGCGACGTCGGCCCGCGCGGCCCTGGAAAACCTCGCCTCCGGGCTGTCGCTGGAGTGGAGCCGGTACGGAATCCGGTCGATCTGCATCGCCCCCGGCACCATCGCGACGGAGGGCATGGAGGAGAACTACACGGAAGAGGCCCGCGCGCAGTGGACGTCCGCGGTGCCGCTCGGACGCCTGGGCACGGCCGAGGACGTGTCCGGGGTCGTCACGTTCCTCGCCTCGCCCGCAGGCAGTTACGTCACCGGGACCACGCTGGTGATCGACGGCGGCGCCGACGCGTGGGGCACCGGCCATCCCGCACCGAAGGTCGAGGAGACCCGATGAGCACGATCACCGGCCGCGACCTCACGGCACTGTTCGACCCGCGGTCGGTCGCGGTCCTGGGTGCGAGCAACGACGAGACCAAGTACGGCAACTGGATCAGCGTCCAGGCGCTCCGGATGACGGGCCACCGGTCGGTCCACCTCGTCAACCGGCGCGGCGAGCGCATTCTCGGTCAGCCGTCGCTCCGAAGCCTGTCGGAACTCGACGAACGGGTCGACCTCGTCGTCATCACCGTTCCGGCACAGGGTTTCGAGGAGGCGGTCGACGACGCCCTCGCGGCGGGCGCCACCGCGATCGTCGGTGTCACCGCCGGCTTCGCCGAACTCGGCGCTGCCGGAAAGGCGGTGCAGGATCGGGTGGTGGCGCGGGTGCGGGCGGCCGGAGCGGTCCTGCTCGGGCCGAACTGCCTGGGGGTGCTGGACTCGAGCACCGCGCTGACGCTGGCGTCGAACCCGCTGCCCGCCGGACGGGTCGCGCTGCTCTCGCAGAGCGGCAACATGGCACTCGAACTCAGCCAGTTCCTCGAGGCCCGCGGACACGGGTTCTCCCGGTTCGCCTCGCTGGGGAACCAAGCGGACCTCGGCGCCGCCGACCTCATCCGGTCTTGCGTCGACCACGACGAGACCGAACTCATCGCCGTGTACTGCGAGGACTTCGGCGACGGGCGGGCGTTCGTCGATGCTGCCGCGCAGGCGTCGCGGGCCGGGAAGCCGGTGCTGCTGCTGACGGTGGGCGGCAG
>NZ_JBHUSF010000220.1:0-15256 GCF_042673295.1 Rhodococcus sp. NPDC057014 | reverse complement strand
CCCACAACGCATCCGGAACCAGCCTCAGTGACAACTCATCTACCACGCGTCACATTATGTCCCACACGTCACTTCATCCACATGAGACACGCTCTAATGGGACCACCGACAGGCGCGGTGGGCAACCATTACACCAACCAGCCCGGAGGCCAAAGGCCAATAGCCCGAATAGGTTCGGTCGGGAGTGAAGAACGATTCCGAGGGAGCCCGGGCACCGACAGGCCGGCTGGATCGACATCATGCTCGGCCATTCTCAGTCGTGGACTTCGCGCAAGCCGAGCTCTTCCGCCACCCCGAAGTCGATGGCGTCGATTCGCCCCATTCAGTTGCTCGGCAACACTATTCAGTCTGCTTGGGTTGCCCAATGCCCGCGTGCTTCAGCCACAAGGTGCGGTGCTCGATGTCCACGACGTACCAGACGCGACCACCGGAGGTGACCTCGTACTGCCACTGCTCCATCTCAACACCGTTGTGCACCCCGGTCGCGAGCTTGCCCTTCAACTGGTGATGGCGTGTGGTCGACTCCTGCGCGACCGCGCGGCGTCGCATCTCCTCGTACGCCACCAGCGTGTTCGCCGGCGCCTGCCGGCACAGCTCGTCCCACCCCTTTGCCGCATCGCTCGTTGCGAACCGCAGGTCCCACAACTCTCCGGCCGCCGGCGGCGCGACTCGCTCGCCCCGCTTCGGGCTCACAGCTCCGGCACCGGTACGGCCCCGAAGTCACCCTCAGTCGACGCCGACAGGATCCGGGCCAGCTCCGGATCGGCGTACACCTCCGCCGTGTGGCGCCACGTTGCGATCGTGCGGGCCGGCGGAGCCGGATTATCCAGTGATGAGCCTGCCCGCAGCGAGGCGATCAGCTCGTCGACGAAGTCGGCGACCTCCTCCACGACGCCGAGCCGGGCGGGGAACGCGTGCGCGCTCGGGCTACTCCCACCAGCGCGGGCCGCCGGTCGTCCCGTCCAACTGTTACCCCATTAGCCTCTGGCGATGACCGGGTGGGTAGTGCTTTCGTGAATGAAGGGGGGCAGACCCGATCGATCGAGGAGCCGGTCATGGCCAAGCCGTTCAGAGGTGTCGTCAATCTCGATATTCGTGATTCGATCCCGGACTGGGGTCCGTACGAGCAACCGAAGGCGCCGCCCGGTTCGCCGAACGTCCTCTACATCGTGCTCGACGACGTCGGCTACGGTGCCCTGGGCTGCTACGGCGGGCCGATCGAGACCCCGAACATCGACAGGATCGCCGCGAACGGGCTGCGGTACGGGCAGTGGCACACCACTGCGCTGTGCTCCCCGACCCGCTCTTGCCTGCTCACCGGACGTAACCACACCACCAACGGGATGGGCTGCATCAGCGAGGCCGCCAGCGGTTTCCCCGGTGCGAACGGGCACATCCCACCCGAATGCGCCACCCTCGCCGAGATCCTGGTCGAGCACGGCTATTCCACCGCGATGGTCGGCAAGTGGCACCTGTGCGCCCAGGACGAGATGAACGCGGCGTCCACCAAACGGAACTGGCCGATCGGCCGTGGCTTCGAACGCTTCTACGGCTTCCTCGGCGGGGAAACCAACCAGTGGTACCCGGACCTGGTGCACGACAACCACCCGGTTCAGGCTCCGACCACGCCGGAGCAGGGGTACCACCTCGGCGTCGATATCACCGACCGGGCCATCGAGTACCTCGACGACGTCAAGGCGATCGCCCCGGACCGCCCGGTGTTCCTGTACTACGCGCCCGGCTGCGCGCACGCCCCGCACCACGTGCCCCGCGAATGGGCCGATCGCTACCGCGGGAAGTTCGATAACGGGTACGAGGCGATGCGTGAGCAGATCCTGGCCCGGCAGAAGCAGATGGGTCTGGTCCCGCAGAACACCGAGCTCCCACCACTCAACCCGGTCGGCACCCCCGAGAACCGCACCGGCCTCGACGGTCAGCCGTTCCCGCCGCTGGACTTCACCCGCCCCTGGGACACCCTGTCGGACGACGAGAAGCGCCTGTTCGCCCGGATGGCCGAGGTGTACGCGGGATTCCTGTCGCACTGCGACGACCAGATCGGCCGCCTGCTGGCCTACCTCGAGGACATCGGGCAACTCGACAACACCATCATCGTGCTGGTCTCCGACAACGGCGCCAGCGGCGAGGGCGGACCCAACGGCTCGGTCAACGAGAACAAGATGTTCAACGGCGTGCCGGACGACCTGGCCGAGAACCTGACGATGCTCGACGAACTCGGCAGCACCAACACATACAACCACTACCCCAACGGGTGGGCGATGGCCTTCAACGCCCCGTTCAAGATGTGGAAGCGCTACACCTTCAACGGCGGCACCTGCGACCCGTGCCTGATCTCCTGGCCCGCCGGGATCACCGCCCGCGGCGAGACCCGCGACCAGTACCACCACGCCATCGACCTGGTCCCGACCCTGCTCGACTGCCTCGGCCTCGAACTCCCGGACACGATCAAGGGGTACGCCCAGCACCCGCTGCAAGGGGTGAGCATGCGGTACAGCTTCGACACCGGCACCATCCCCACCGCCAAGCACACCCAGTTCTACTCGATGCTCGGTAGCCGGGGGATCTGGCACGACGGCTGGAAGGCCGTCACCACCCATCCCACGATCAGCGGCTGGAGCCACTTCCCGGACGACACCTGGGAGCTCTACCACACCGACGTGGACCGCGCCGAGCTCCGCGACCTCGCCGCCGAGGAGCCCGGCCGACTGGCCGAGTTGGTCGGGCTGTGGTTCCACGAGGCCGGCGCCAACCAGGCGTTGCCGCTCGACGATCGTCAGCCCGTCGAGATCCTCACCACCCCGCGCCCGCAGCCGGTGGCCCCACGCAACCGCTACGTCTACCGTCCGGGCGGCGCCCCGGTGCCCGAGTCGGTCGCGGTCAGTGTGCGCAACCGCTCCTACTCGATCGGGGCGCTCGTCGACATCCCCGATCCGGGCGCGTCCGGGGTGCTGTTCGCCCACGGCGGCCGGTTCGGCGGCCACACCCTGTACGTCAGGGACAACCGGCTGCACTACGTCTACAACTTCCTCGGCAGCGAACAGCAGACCATCGACGCCACCGAAGACGTGCCGACCGGTCACAACGTGATCCTGGCCGCCTCCTTCGACAAGGACGGTGAAGATCCACCCGGCACCGCCCGGGGCGTGCTGAGCCTGTACTACGGCGACCGCAAGGTCGGCGAGGGCCGAATCCGGACCCAACCCGGTCCGTTCGGTCTCGGCGGCGCAGGCCTCACCGCCGGCCGCGGGGGCGCCGAAGCCGTCACCGACGACTACCCCGGAACCACACCCTGGGCGTTCACCGGCGGCACCCTGAACCGGGTCGTCGTCGACGTCAGCGGCGAACCCTACGTCGACCTCGAACGCGCAGCCGCCGCCATGCTCTCCCGCGAATAGCACGACCGAAACGACGAGGCGTCGGGCTCTGCCGAGATGTGCTCGGCGGAGCCCGCGTTTTCCGTCGAACATGCCCACCGATCAGCGTTCCTGTTGTGCCCCAACAATTCCGATAAGTGGGCATCAACGTCGTGCGGACGGGGCGCTACCAGCGAGAGACGGCGCTCGGGTTCGGCTCGTCGCTGCCCCGAATCGCGACCGGAGTCGCCGGTGTGATCAGGAGGCGAACCGTCGAGTTCTGGCTGACGAAACCGACGAATCCGCCGCTGCCATGGTCTTCGAAGATGCCCCTGATGGCGTCCTCCAGTCCGTGGGCGGCGGCCGCATCGGCGAGCGGATAACGGACCCCGTCGTAGATCGCTTCGTAACTCATGATCCTTCTCCCGCTGGTGTCGTGGTTCTCCCAGCGTAAGAGCGCCGGGCGAGCAAGTTCTCGATCAGCGGGAGTCGCTCGAATGGCTCACACCGACGACGGTGATTACCGCGTGTCCAATCCGTGCGGGCACGCTCTCTTCCATAAGTATTCGCCATCAGCCGCCCCCGGAGGGCCGTCCACCGAAAAGAACGACACCGCGACGTCGAAACGGCCGGGAACCCAATTACCGCTCGGGCACCGACCACCGATGACGCACGCCACCCGAACGCCCTCCGCTACTACTCCACACGAAAGGACGCCATGACCGACAGACCGGCCGAGTACACGCCCCCAGGTTCCACACGGACACACACCACCGAGTGGATCAAGGCCCATCTCGAGCGGATGGACCGTCCAGACCCGCAGGCGGCACCGATCACCGGCGGGGCCACCGCCGAGCCGACTTGACTTGCGCGGCCGACCACGACCAGCGGGACCAGGAACGATACCGCCCCGCAGATTGGGTCGGCGCGCGGGACGCGCGGCGTCCGCCCGCGCGCTGGGCTGCCCGTCGCTCGAGTCTGTACGGCAGCCCGAAGGGCGAACCCGTTCTCGCCCGGTGTGGTTCCGCCCGGGCACCGAGCGCACCCCGACCGATCCCGCGGACCACAGCGATTTGGAACCCGAACATCCGCACACACCGCCACCGGCGCACGGCGATGCACTGAGCGGCGAGGAGTCCGGCACCTGTTGGTGCGCAGCCCTATTCCGATTCTCGTGCACGACCAGGCGCGCCTGCTCGACATCAATCAGACGTTCGCGACCCTGCTGGGATACGACTGCCGGAGATCGCCGGCCGGCACGTCCACCAGGTGATCCACCTGAATGACACCGCCATCGGCTCGCCGCGACCGTCCGACGCACACGGGAACGGACCCATACTGTGAGAGCCCAGCCGCCACCGCACCCGCGGCCTATCCCGAGATCCACGATGCGTCGTCGCCGCTGCACCAGGCCGCGCGTGAGAGCGGAGACGGCGAAGCGGTGAATCCCTGGGCCGGGCAGGCCCTACAAGTCGCGAAGGACCGGCCGGCCGCCGAGGTGGTGAGCGCCTGGTCAGAGGGTGCCGTGCGTCACTCGAAGCTGCGGCGAAGCATATCTAACGGTGCCGGGCTGCGCCTGCCCATACCGTTGCCCCATGCCCACACGCCCCGAAGACCCCCACGCCGACCATTCGCTGATGTGCTCAGGGTGTCGAGTAGGACAGAGGTTTCGACGGCATGGTCCCCGCTGATTCGGGTGGAAGCGAGTTCTTGATGTCGGCGAGCCATCGCGTCAATGTCCTTCCGATGTCGGTCGGTCGTTCCATCGGTGTCAGGTGCCCGCTGTTGGGGATGACCTCGAACGTCGAGTCGGGAAGGTGCGTGGCGATCTCGCGCATCGCAGGCACCCCACACAATGGATCATCCTCGCCGGCCAAAACCATACTCGGACAGGTGATCCCGCGTAATGCGTCGCGATAGTCGATGCGCGAGGCCTGCGCCGCCAATTGGGCCCGGAGTCCTCCGCTGCCGACGTGTTCGGCCATCGCAAGTACCCGCGCCGCCAAGGTCGGGTCCGCCGCCCGGGAGCGCGCCGACGTCAAATCCTCCAGCAGTCGCCGTTGTTCGGAGACTGCCGAACCCCCGTGGTCGAGTCGGGTTGCGGATTCACACCACGCACGGCGCTGATCTGGGCGTGGGGCGCGGGCGTTCGTCGAGAGCAGGGCAATGCCGGTGATGCGGTGTGGGGCAAGCATGGCCAGGTGTATCGCGACGATTCCGCCCAAGGAGAGGCCGACCACACTGAACTTGGGCGGTGCGCTGGCCAGGATGTTATTCGCGATCGAAGCTACCGAATTCCGTTCCAGGACGGCGTGATGGATGCGTGCGTGACGGCGAAGCGGCTCCTCGACTTTGGTCCACAGTTGCCGACTGCACATCATCCCTGGGATCAGGATGACATGATCAGTCATCGTCGGTGCTCCGGGACAGCACCGACCAGGGTGCGATGTACCCGTTGGCGTCGAAGGTCACGTCCTTGTCGCGGGCGCCTTCGATCACTTCGAGGTCCCATTGAATTCGGACGCGTCCGTCGCCGCCGTTGACGACCACCATTTCGCCGTCACCGTCGTCGAGTTGTTCGAAGCGACGCCACACCCCCGCCGGAATGGAGAGGGTGTCACGGGGCTCGAGGACGACGGACCGTTCGTCGGCACCGCTGTTGAGAGTAATTTTCCATCGCCCGCTGCGGGCGATGAGCGCCTGCGGGGCGTCGTGCCGATGTTGCAGTAGCCCCTCACCGGTGTGGGCGCGTAGCCACGCGAGGTTGAATCCGTGCGGGTTGTAGACCCTCGGTTCCTGGTTTCGGTCTTCGGTCATGCCGAAGCCGATGACGAGTGCGAGTTCGGCGTGTCCGCCAGGCAGGGTGCTGCATAGGAAGGCGCGGTCCGACCACTCGCGGTCGTCTTCGGTGGTGACACGGCTACGCATCTGTTCCGGGGTGTAGTGGCGCAAGGCGTCGATCTCCTGCTGAGGCATCGGCCGGATCAGGTCGACATCGGCGGGTTCCCCGTCCGCGTGTTCGACGAGTTCGTTGTCCCGGGTCAGGTAGAGCCCGTAGTTCGCGGCTTCACGCAGCACCGACGGGCCCCAGAGGATCCCACCAGTGTCGTCCATCCCGAGGACGGTGAAGAGCCAACCGTCGTCGGGACCGGTGTTGGTAAAACCGCGGTAGATCCACGTCGGTACGGTCACGATGTCCCCGGCGGTGGAGTGGTATTCGCCGGCGGTGCCGTCGACGCCCCAGCGGAACAGCCACTCGCCGCTGAAGTTGAGGAAGACTTCGGCGGTGAAGTGCATGTGCAGATTGTTGGTGATGCCGTGCGGCATGGCCGCGGCACCAACGTTGAATCCGTGTGGTTCACGGAGGTTGATCACCTGATCGGAGTTTTGCGAGACTCCGGATCCGATGAGTGCGTAGTTTTCCTTCTTGTCCGACCCGGGGGTCTTGCAGTCGATGAAGGCCTGGTTGCAACTGACCAGGTCCGCCCGGCGGATGGTTCGGCGGTCCAACTCGTCTTGGGTCACGATGGTGTTCACGGAAATGTCCACTCCTCGGGTGTTCGGTTCAGTGGGAAAGGGTCAGGGATGCAAGCAGTTCGGAATCTTTCGCGTTCAGCGTGACGTCGAGGCAGGACCAGCTGCGGCGGAGTTGTTCGACGGTGCGGCATCCGATCACCGGCACGGTGTCGATGTCGCAGTCGACCAGTGCGCGCAGGGCCAGGGCTGTCGGGTCGGTTCCATAGGAGTCGGCGAGGCGATTCAGCATCTCGGCGGTGCGGGCATTGCCTGGGGTGTCGTAGCGTTCCACCGATTCGGGCATCGGTCCTGTGCCCCGGATCTTCTCGAAGTAGCCCTTGGCTTGCGCCGAGTAGGGCACGACGGGGAGGCGGTGGGTGCGGTGGAATTCGAGCAGGCTCGGGTCCATGTATGTCAGGTCGGGTGCCACCCGGTTCGCCATGGGCGCGGCGAGGCTCCATTCGAGCTGGTTGGCGACGAAACCGCGCGCCCCGGACGCGTTCGCGAACTGCGCGGCCGCTGCGAGGCGGCCGGCGGAGAAGTTGCTGGCCGCGTAGTACCGGATGACGCCCTCGCCTACGAGCAATTCCATCGTGTCGAGGATGTCCTCGATCGGGCGGGAGGGGTCGTCGCGGTGGAGGTAGTACAAATCTATCGGCGCGCCGCCGAGGTTCTCGACGCTGGCGTAGGCGTCGGCCCGCAGCGAGGTGCGATCCAGCCGGGGGCCCGCGGGGTGGGTCAGGTCCGGGTGTCCGCCCTTGGTGGCCACCACCATCTCGTTCCGAATGTTCCGGGTGGTCAACCATCGCCCCAGTGTGCGCTCGCTGCAGCTGCGTTCGACACCCGGCACCCAGTCGGCATAGACCAGCGCCGTGTCGACGAAGTTTCCCCCGAGCTCGGCAAACGTGTCCAGGAGGGCGAAGGACTCGTCCTCGTCGAGAGTCGAGCCGAACCGGTTGCCGCCCAGGCACAGTCGTGACACCTGCAGATCGGTACCGGGCAAGACCAGGAGGCTGTTCGCCGCGGTGGTCATCGTTGCGCACCGGTGGTCGGTGCTTCGGCGAGCGCCGCCATGTCTTCGAAGGTTTCCAGAATCGACCAAATGTCCTGTTTGCCGGATCCCCCTGCCTGACGCTGGGTCATCAGCTGTCGCACCGCCGATGTCAGCGGCATGGGGATTCGTTGGTCGCGCGCGGCGGACAGGACGATGTCGAGGTCTTTGGCGGCGGTGTCGATATCGGACGGCGGACTGTCGAAATCTCGCTTCTTGAGCATCGGCGTCTTGAGGGCGAGTTGGACGGATCCGAGGGGTCCGTCGTTGAGGATGTCGAGCATTTGCTCGAAATCGACGCCGCCCTTTTCGCCCAGCGTCAGCGCCTCTCCCATCAGGGCCGCGTACACGCCGACGATGGTGCTGTGCACCAGCTTCAGGTAGGCGGCGACCTCGTCGCGGCCGACGTAGAGGATGCGCTTGCCCAGTGCTGCCAGGACGGGCTCGGCGCGGTCGAAATCGGCGGGGGATCCGGAGGCGAAGATGGTGAGCTCCCCCGCCTCGGCCAACCCGATGCTCCCGGCGACTCGCCCTCGGAGGTAGTCGATGCCCGACGCCGACAGCGCCGCTCCGACCTCTGCCGATGCGGCGGGAGACACCGTGCTCAGGTCGCAGTACAGGTGGCCGGGCCGGGCGCCGTGCACGATCCCGGACTCCCCAAGCGCCACCTGCCGCAGCACTGCGTCGTTCATGATGATGGAGAGGCTGACATCGGACGCTGCAGCCACCGCAGCGGGCGATTCGGCGATCTGTGCCCCTCGTGCGGCAAGCGGTTCGCACTTGGACCGATCGATGTCGTATACGACGACGGGGTGGCCGGCTGTCAGGAGATTTCCGGCCATCGGACCGCCCATGCGTCCCAGTCCGATGAAACCGATTACGGGTGATCTGTCCATACCTGGAGACCGTACTGCGAAAACTACCCAAGGTCAACCGGTCGACCAATTTTTCCATCATGCAAGGACGCGAGCCGGGCCCCAAGCCGTCAGTCGCCTATTGTGTTGGCCAGGTTGCGATTTGCGCTTCTCATGTGCGCGAACATGGCCGCCCGTGCGGCCTCGGCGTCGCCCTCTTCAATTGCTTCGAAGATCGGCAGGTGCACTGCGAGTGAGGACCGGGTCTCCCCCATCGCGGTGATTACCCGGTTGGTCCAGACCTGCAGGAGCGAGCGGATGCTCGAAAGCACGCCCGCCAGCACCGTGTTGCCGCTGAGCTCGGCGATCTTGAGATGGAACCGGACGTCGGCGGCGATGTAGCGGGCGAGGTCGGCGTCGGCCGCTTTCATCTCGTCGACGATTGCGCGAAGTTCCTCGAGACCCGCGGGTGAGCGTCGTTTCGCGGCCAGGCCCGCGAGAATCACCTCTACCTCCGCGCGGGCTTCGGTCAGGTCCTGCACGCGACGCTCGCCCAGCAGGAGTCCCCATTCGATGATGCGCGGCAACAGATCCGAACTCGACCCTGCAAGGTAGGTTCCGTCCCCCTGGCGCACATCGAGCAGCCCGAGCAGGGTCAGCGACTTGAGCGCCTCCCGGACAGCGGACCGGCCGACATCGAGGGACTCCGACAGGGCGCGCTCGGAAGGAATTTTGCCGCCCGGCGGGATTTCCCCGGACAACAGGTACTCGATCAGTCGATGCGCCAGCTCTACGCTCGCCGGCTGGCGGCGCTCAACCTTCGTCAGAAGCGATTCGACCTGCTGAGACATACCCAGCCCACCCTTTCACCCTCAATGTATCGAACTCTTGACCACATGTGTCCGACCGGTCGACCATACTACGAAAGTGGGCATCGAGGCGTTGTGCCTCGATGCCCAATCGGCGTTGCGCTCACATCAGCTGTCGTACTTGCTGTCCACGAGCCGGGTGCCCTTGGTCTCGCGGAAGCCGAGGGTCACGCACAGCAGAGAGATGAGCGCGATCGCGCAGACGTAGATCGGAACGGACCAGATGGTCCCGGTTACCGAGGTCAGGAAGGTGGCGACGAGAGGGGCGGTGCCACCGAAGATGCCGAAGCCGAGGTTGTAGGCCATGGCGCTGGCGCTGTAGCGAACCTTCGTCGGGAACATCTCGGCCATGCTCACCGTCAGGGCGACCGAGATCAACATGATCGGCACAAGGTAGATCAGCTGGGCAACCAATGCCGCGGCGAAGGTGTGGGCTAGAACGACCTTGAAGGCCAACGGAATGCAGACGAAGGTGGAGACGCAGGCAGCGATCAACATCGGTTTGCGCCCGATCTTGTCCACGAGCAGTCCGGACAGAACCAGCAGAGGAATCAGTACGCCGAGGGCGATGAAGTTCGACGCCAGGGCCTGCTCTTTGGGCATGTTCACCGGGTCGCCCTGCAGGTATCCCGGCAGGAAGGTCACCCAGGTGTAGGAGAGGACGGCGTTGGTGATGGCGAAACCGGCGAACACCAGGATCGGCTTCCACTGGGTGCGCAGCGCGTCGAGCACCGGGCTCTTGGTGATGACGTCCTCGTGCCGCCCCTCCTCGATCGCACGTTGCTGGTCCTCCTGGAGCCGGCGAAACTCGGGTGTCTCGGGGATACGCAGCCGGAGGAACAGACCGAACAGGGTCAACGGCATGGCGACCAGGAACGGAATCCGCCACCCCCAGGTCTCCATCTGCCCGTCGCTGACCAGGCTCGCCACCAGTGCCGACAGTCCGGCGCCGCAGAGGAGACCGAAGAACACACTGACCGACAGGAAGCTGGTGTAGAACCCGCGCCGCTTCTCGTCCGCGTATTCGACGATGAATGCCACCGCTCCGGCGTACTCGCCGCCCTGGACGAGTCCCTGCAACAGTCGGACCACCAGAAGGAACATCGTGGCGGCGAAGCCGACGGCGGCATAGGACGGCAGGAGACCGATGATGGTGGTGAGCACACCCATCGAGATGATCGCCACCGCGAGGGCGTTGCGCCGTCCCAGTCTGTCGCCGAAGCGTCCGAAGATCATGCCACCGAAGGGGCGGGCGAGGAAGGAGATCGCGAACCCGGCGTATACGCCGAGCATCGCCGCGGTCTGGTTCTCCCCGGGGAAGAATGTCGCCGCCATGTACGGAGCCAGGAAGCCGTAGATTCCGTAGTCGAACTGCTCGATGAAGTTGCCGACCGTGCCTGCGAGAATGGGCTTACGCAGCGATACCTTCTTCCCGCCGGGCGGTTGCGGATCGGCGGTCGCGGGTGCTGGTGTGGTGTCGCTCTGGACGGACATACGGGCCTCCGAAAATGGTCTGGGCAGTCTAACGAGGAATGTCGTTGGTCGGAAAGTGCAGTTCAGTAGCCACCGGCGTCCGCGGTGGCGAGTGCGCGGTGGCCGCGAATCGCGGCGATCCGGCGGGTGGCCGCGTCGCGGAGCAGGGAGATGTCGTTGCCCGGCGTGACCAGGTCCAGACCGAGATCGACGAGTTGGCGGGCGGCGTCCTCGCCGCCACAGAAGGCGCCGACGTAGATTCCGCGGCGCCGGGCCGCGCTCACCACCCGGACGATCGCCGCGAGCACCGGTTCGGAAAATGGACCGCCCGGCCGCTCGCCGAGAGACAGTGCGAGGTCGTTTGGTCCGATGTAGACCCCGTCGAGGCCGCCGACCGCGACGATCTCGTCTAGTTGGGTCAGCGCTGCGGCGGATTCGATCATCGCCCAGGTCAGGACGGTGGTGTCCGCGTGCGCGACGTAGTCGTCGCCGCCGTACAGCAACCCGCGGGACGGGCCGAAGCTGCGGACACCGGTGCCGGGATAGCGGCATGCGGCGACGAAGTCGGCGCAGGCCGCCGCGTCGTCGATGGACGGGCAGATGATTCCATATGCACCCGCGTCGAGCAGCTTGCCGATCTCGGCCGGGTCCGAGCGGGAGCACCGCACCATCGGGACGGCCGGCCCCGACGACACGGCCTGCAACAACGCGATGGCGGTGTCGACCCCGAACATGCCGTGCTGCAGGTCGATGGTGACGCTGTCGAACCCGGCATGGGAGAGAGCTTCGGCCGCGTAGGTGCCGCCGCTCGAGATCCAGGCGTTGGCGGCAACGTTTCCGTCCGTCATCGCTGCTCGAAGTAGATTGGGGCGCATCACGACCTCCTGTGGTTCACGCCTGAAGGATTGAATTGGTCGTCCGGTCGACCACTTGATTCGAGCAAGAGCATCTGCGCCGGCCCAACGGTCGATGTCCGCTCGACCGGCGCACCGACTCCGAGTTCTCAGTGGGAACTGGGTTCGTCGCCTCGGGCGCGCTTGATCTGGGCGAGAACGGCGAGTTCGTCGTAGATTCGCCATTCCTTGTAGATCTTGTCGTCGCGGAACTGGAAGTGGGAGACCCCGAAGATCTCGACGGGACTGTCCGTGACCGGCCCGTATTGCGGAACGCCGCTGTAGGTGCCGTTCAACACCCACAGGATCGACACCCGGGTGCCATGGAAGGAGTCTTCGTTGAAGGCGATGTCGTAGATCTCGATCTGAGCGTCCGGGAAGGGACCGAAGAGGTGATCGAGTTCGCTCTTGTAGCCGTCGTCGCGGGCGTGGGTGCGGTGCCGGGTCGTCTCGATGACGATGTCGCGGCTGAAGTATGCGGGCACCAGATTGCGTAGGTGCTGATTCCACACCTCGTCGATCATCGCGACGATGCGATGATCTTCCTCGCGTCCGTGTTGCGGACGCTTGCCGGACACCCCCTCCAGCAGAGGATTGGCGGGTGCGTCACCGAGGAGCTTTCCGCCCTTCTCGCCGAGCAGCCCGGCGCTCGGCGAGAACGCGATCTGGCGGGCGATGGCGTCGATGTCGTGGCCGGATTGCTCGACCACCGCCCACTCGTCGCGGACCACCCATTCCTCGGCGATCATCGCATCGCGCACCAGGCAGACGGCGATGTTGCGGGAGGAGGTGTGCTTGAACGTCGGTGGCCCGTACTGCCAGAAACCCTCTTGCTTACCGCAATTGACTATCCGGTGAGAGCTCAGCCAGGTGTTCTCGTCGCGTACCTCCCAGATGACGTCCTCGCCGGTGAACAGCCGGTGCGGATAGGCGGCGTTCTTCTGCAGGCATGCCTTGATGATCGGTTCGTTTCCGACGATGGTGCCGTACGCGCCGTGCACCTTGATGTCAGGTAGGTAGTGCTCGCGGATCTGGCCCATCCCGCGCGGCTCCCAGATGCGATCCGTCCACGAGAGGATGTAGTCCTCGGGATCGTTGTAGGGCGCGTACGCCGACGGCTTCAGCTCGATCATGATGCTCCGTTCCAACCAGATGCTCTTGTGATGGTCGACACAGTATCGCGGACAACCCAAATTGGTCAACCGCTCGACCAATGCGTTATTGTGGTCCGCATCACCGTGGCCCGCAGCCACGAATCCCGATCTGCGCCCAGGAGGCAGGCCGACATGGGACATCAATTGGTGGAACATCTTTCATTGACCGATCGCATGATGCGGTCCCACCGCCGAATACTGGTCCTCGACGACGATCCCACCGGGTCGCAGACCGCGGCCGGGGTACCCATCGCCACGGACTTCTCAGCGGAATCGATCGAATGGGCCCTGCGAGAAGCCGCCCCCACGGCATTCGTGCTGACCAATGCGCGGGCGCTGGACGAGAACACCACGCGCGAACTCACCCGGTCGATCGCGCGGACGGCGACAACCGTGGCCGAGCGGCTGGGTCTGGCGCTTTCCATCGTCAGCCGCTCCGACTCGACGCTGCGCGGTCATTTTCCCGTCGACGTGGATGTGCTCACCGAGGTCAGTGCCGCGGGTACACCGCACGTCCTCGTTCTGTGCCCCGCCTACCCCGCCGCCGGACGCATCACCCGTGAGGGCCGGCATCTGGTCCGATCCGGACCGGAGTGGGTGCCCGTGGGAGAAACTGCCTATGCGCGCGACGCGACATTCGGTTTCTCGGCCTCGACGCTGCCCCACTGGGTACACGAGCGGTCGCGCGGCCGGTGGGCGGCCGCCGACGTCACCGTCGTGTCCGGGACCGACATTCGTCTCGGCCCCGACCACGTCAGCCGGTTGATCGGCGCCACCGCCGCGCTCGACCCCAATCCGGTATGCGTCGACGCGGAAACCGAATCCGACCTCGACGTCGTCGCAGCAGCCCTCGAACAGTGCGAGGACAACGGCATTCGGACCATCGTGCGATGCGGTCCGTCCCTGGCCCGCGCCCGCGGCGGGCTGCCCCACAGCGACCGGATCTCAACCGAGCACCTTCGGGCCGCCCTCGATCCGACCACCGGTCCACACGGTCTCGTCGTCGCAGGATCCCATGTCGATCTCACGACCACCCAGCTCCGGTACCTCGACCAACTGGACCGTGTGTCAACCGTCGAACTCTCGACGACCGACGTCGTCGACCGCGCCACCCGCGTGGCCGCGATCGACCGGGCCGTGACGGAATGTGTGTCCGCTCTCGCCCTGTCGGATGTGGTGCTGCGCACCAGCCGCGACGTGGTCGTCGGCTCCGACGAAGAAGACAGCCTGTCCATCGCCGCCGCTGTGGCACACGCGTTGAGCACGGCCGCGTCGGCCGTTGTCGCAGCCGCCCCGCCGCGCTGGGTCGTCGCGAAGGGCGGCATCACCTCCGCCGACGTGATCACGAAAGTCTTGTGCCTGCGCCGGGCCACGGTACTCGGACCGATCCTCGACGGCATCGTCCCCGTGTGGGTACCCGAATCTTCCTCGGGCCCCCTGTGTGTGGTGTTCCCCGGAAACGTCGGCGGCCCAGAAGCTCTGCGTGACGTCATCACGGTCCTGCGCGAACTGAACTGATCACCACACCCACCCCACACGAAGAGAAGACCAGGAACCTGCCATGCCCCGCGCCCCCCTGACCGATCTGGTCGCCCACGCATCCCGAACAGGAGGAAGTGTCGCAGCCTTCACCTGCTACAACCTCGAACAGCTCACCGGCGTGATGCTCGCCGCGGAGAGCGCCCGGCAGTCGGTGTGTCTCCTTCTCGCAGAGGCGGCCCTGCGTCGCGACAGCGGACCCCTATTGGCTCGCCTGCTGGTCGCCGCAGCCGACGACGCTTCCATTCCCGTTGCCGTGCAGCTCGATCACACCCAGGACCTGAAGTTGGCGGCGCGCGCACTCGACCTCGGTGTCACCGCGATCATGGCGGACGGTTCCGCACTCCCCTACGCCGCGAACGTCGATCTCGTCGTCCGCGCACGCACCCTCGCCGAGCCCTGCGGGGCCTCGATCGAGGCGGAACTCGCGCACGTTCCCGGCGACGAGGACGCCGCCGGCGCGGTCGACGTGCAGACAGTTACCGACGTTTCCCGGGCGGTCGAGTTCGTTCGCGACACCGGCACCGATCTGTTGG
>NZ_JBHUSF010000219.1:0-15270 GCF_042673295.1 Rhodococcus sp. NPDC057014 | reverse complement strand
GCGCCGCGGTGTTCGCGATCCGCGCCAGGCGATCCCCCGGAATCGGAGAACGGATGGGTGTGTACGACGAGGCCGTGGCCGACGACCTGCTGGGCCGCTACCGCCCGTGGGAGGTCCGCCGGTGAACGCCGACGACAGGGCCCTGTCGGGGCGGCAGCCGAAGGCCGTCACCAGCGCGCTGCGGGTGCTCGAGGAAGTGGCCCGCGCCGGTTCGGGCGTCACGGCGAAAGACATCGCGGCCCGCCTGTCGATGCCGTCGGCGACCACGTACCGGCTGCTCAACATCCTCGTCGGCGAAGGCTATGTGGTGCGGCTCCCCGACCTGTCGGGGTTCGCCCTGGGCCAGAAGATCGGGGTCCTCGTCGACGCCGCCGTGGTGCCCACCGTGTGTGCGGCGGCGCGGGAGGTCCTGGCCGAGCTTCGACTGTCGGTGCGCTTCGGAGTCCACCTCTTCTACTACACCAACGTCGCCGTCCGCACCGCCGACACCGACCCCGAATACCCGCCGCCGGAGGACGAGTCGTTCCTCAACCGGCACCTCTACGCGTGCGCGGTCGGGAAGCTTCTCCTCGCGGAGAAGTCGGAACTCGAATCCGTGATCCCCCGCTGGGAGCCGCGGGCGCTGACGGCCCGCACGATCGTCGTGCGCAGTGAACTGTTGGCGAATCTGGACCTGATCCGGAACCAGGGGTTCGCCACCCAGCTCGCGGAGCTGCGGGACGCGTCGGCGTGCGTCGCCGTCCCCGTCCGGTCCGGAACGGGGGCGCTCGTCGGCAGTCTGGCACTGTCGGGGCACGTCGATCACGAACACCTCATGCTGCGGCACGTCCCGTCACTGCGGGAGCACGCGGAACGGCTCGCCCCGCTGATGGCCTGACGTCACGCGGTACTGGCGCTTCGGTCACGCCGCAGGTGAGTGGCAAAGAGTGCCGGGGCACTCTTTGCCGCTCACGTCGACCGCGACTGCCGGGCGAGGCGACGGTCGTATTCGGCACGCCCGGCGGGGTCGACGGCGGTGAGTGCCCGCCGGTCGTCGACCAGCCGACGTCCGAGGTCGAGGAGGCGCTCCGGAACCACGGCGTAGATCAGGTCCCACCCGGCGAGGTAACGGGGCACCGCGGTTTCGGCGCGACGATGCTCGAGCGTCCGGACGATGGCGTCCGCCACGTCCTCGGGGTCGACTGTCGGCATCCCACCGCCCAGCGGCACCCCCGACGCCAGCCCGGTGCGCACCGCGCTGGGAAGGACGGTGCTCACGCTGACACCGGCCGGAGCGAACTCGGCGCGAACGGCGGCCGACAGTCCCACCGCCCCGAACTTGCTGGCGTTGTAGACGGCCATCCCGGGCACGGGCAGTTTGCCTGCCATGGATGCGACATTCACGATGTGGCCACGACCGCGCTCGATCATGCCGGGCAACACCGTTCGCATGCCGTGCAGCGGTCCCCACACGTTGACGTTCATCGTCATCCGGCTGGTCTCGCCGGATTCGTCGAGAAACCCGCCGAGCGGCATGACGCCGGCGTTGTTGACCAGCACGTCGATGCGGCCGCGGTCCGCGAGCACGTCGTCGGCGAACTGCCGCCACGACTCCGCGGAAGCGACGTCCACCGTGTACGCGCGGGCGCCGATCGCCGCCGCGGCCTCGTCTGCGACCGCACGATCGAGGTCGCCGATGCACACGGTCGCGCCCCTGGCGGCGAACAGTTCCGCAGTGGCGCGTCCGATGCCCCGCCCTCCCCCGGTCACGACGACGACCGCACCGTCCGGGTCGATCTCGGGGTAATTCCGTCCGCTGAAGATTCCCATGGTTCCGGAGACTAGCAGTATCTGAGTTACGTCGGTAGCCCGATTTTCTCCGAGTCCGTCGAAGTCAGGCGATATCCGGCGGGCGGAAATAAGATGAGTGATGACGAAAAACCCGCCGGGCCCGCACGATCCGGTCGCCCTCGAAGCGGTCCCGTGAAGCGGGGCCTGCCCTCCGCCGTCGTCGCGTGCGCGGTGGCGCTCACGCTCCCGTGGTTGCAACCGGCCGTGGCCGACGCCGCGCCGGACCCCGCCGTCCGGTACGTCGCGTTGGGGGATTCGCGAGCCACCGGGTCGCCGCAGGATCTGCTGTCGATTCGAAACGGGTGCTTCCGCACGTCCGACGCGTACCCGCAGATCGTCGCCGACACCCTGAGCGCGGAATCCTATGTCAGCCGGGCGTGCGCTGGCGCGAAGACCGAGAACATCACGACGACAACGCAATTCACCGTGACCGGCCCGCAGCCACCGCAGATCGGGGCGCTCCAGCCGGACACGACGCTCGTCACCGTCAGCATCGGCGGAAACGACATCGCGTGGTCGTCGCTGGTCGAGCCCTGCTACACGCCCGCCCCGGGATTCGACGCGAAATGTCGCTCCGACGCCACCACGGCCCGGCGCATGAACGACGCCCTCACCGCGCTCGGCCCGAAGGTGTCCGCGACCCTGGCCGCCATCGCCGCGAAGGCGCCCGCGGCAACTGTGCTCCTGGTGGGGCACGGCGGCATCTTCGGCGACCGCGGCTGCTGGCCCTACATCCCCGCGAGCGACGCCGACGCCGCCTTCGTCGTGCAGTTCTTCGCGAGAATGAACGCCGTTCTCGCCGATGCGGCGCGCGCGAACGGCGCCCGGTTCGTCGACGTTGCCGCCGCCGCGGTGGGGCACGACGCGTGCGCCGGTCGACGCTGGTTCGAGGGCCTCGTCCCCCGATCGTTCACGATGCCCCTGCACCCCACCCACGAAGGGCACAGAGCGATGGCCTCGCTCATCGTCGCAGCCCTTCCCTGACCAGCGGGCGTCGCGCGCAGGCACCGCTGGACGCCCGACCTGGTGGCACACCCGGGCGCCATCCGGTATACCCTTCAAACGGGTCGTACGGTTTGTTATCCGGCAACGGCCGTAACCGATACCGACACTCACATAAAGAAAACGACATCTGTTTCCCGACGCGTGGATCGTCCACGGGCCGGGAACGGAAGGACCGCAGTGCTGTTGGCAGAAACGTCAGGAATACGGGCCCCCGCGGCCGCACCCCACCACGAGGAGTGGCGCGAGGTGGCCGCATGCCGCGGAGTCGCATCGTCGGTGTTCTTCTCCCCCGACGGCGAACGCGGTCGCGCCCGGGCCCGCCGCGAGGCGAACGCCCGGCAGATCTGCGAAGACTGCCCAGTCCTCGCCCAGTGCCGCGACCACGCCCTCACCGCGGACGAACCGTACGGAATCTGGGGTGGCATGACCGAGGCCGACCGCCGACGCCACGCCCGCCGAACCCGCTCCGGCGGGCGGCGCTGACCGGTTCCGCACGCGAGGAGCGGTTCTCGAACGTGGCTGGGGCCGATACGAATTCGCCCGCGAGCTAGAACATGCCGTGGCCACCGAAACCACCGAAGTGGCCGAACCCGCCGAAGCCCCCGAAGAATGGGCCGGCCTCCGGTCGTTGGGGCCCGTAGGTTCCCGGCCAGCCCCAGGGGAAGCCCGACTGCGGCACGTCGGTCACGGGCCCCGCATCCGGCACGACCCGCGCGGCGGGCGTAGCAACGCTGTCGGTTACCGTTGCCGCGGAGGCGGTTCCGGCGCCGAGGACGATCAGGGGTGCGATTGCGGCTGCGGCGACCGCCGCGCGGATTGCGAGCTTGTACATTGTTCTCACCTTTCGTGTCTCTGGAGCTGTGATCGGGTCGATGATCGAACGACCATTGATGAAAATTCTCGTCCGAACGCGGCCCGGAGTCGCCACCGCCAGCAGGTGGTAGCCGGGGCTGCCAGCCGCAATCCCGGTCTTCCGGGTAGCTGCAATTCCATTACCCGCCCGCGTGTGCAGACCGCGTCGTGGCGTGTCGGCGGGATACCGATGACGTACGCTCGAAGTCGATCACTTCGACGGTGATCGGGCGCTCTCTCTCGGACGACGCGGAAACTCGGGGTCGACGATGGCCGAATTCCATCCTCCGGCGGCGCGGTCCGAGCCGGCGACGCCACGGGTGCGGGTGATGCTGGCCGAGGACGACGTTCTGCTCCGCGAGGGTGTGGCGAGCCTGCTCGCCCGCTCCGGCTTCGATGTCCTGGAGCAGACGGGCGACGCAACCACTCTCCTCGACCTGGTCCGCACACGGACGCCCGACCTGGTGGTGGTCGACATCCGGATGCCCCCAACCCACACCACCGAGGGCCTCGACGCCGCCCGGGTGATACGGGACGAGTTCCCCGAAGTCGGCATCCTGGTGCTGTCGGCGCACGCCGATGTCGAGCACGCGATGGAACTACTGGCCAGCGGCCGGGGAATCGGCTATCTGCTCAAGAGCCGCATCACCGACGTCGACGATTTCATCGACACCCTGCAGCGCATCGCCGCGGGGGCCTCCGTCGTCGACCCGGCACTGGTGCAGGAGTTGGTCTCCGCCCGTCGGCGCAACGACCCGCTCGCGGCACTCAGCGCGCGGGAGCGGGAGGTTCTGGCCCTCATGGCGGAAGGACGTTCCAACGCCGGCATCGCCCGCCGACTGTGGGTCACCGAGGGAACCGTCGAAAAGCACGTGCGCAGCATCCTGACCAAACTGAACCTCCCGGAGACCGGCGACGATCACCGACGGGTTCTCGCGGTCGTCACCTTTCTCGAGGCTCGCTGACCGGAGCCGCGAGATCTGCAGGGTCGAGCAGATCCCGGACGGCGTCCGACGACAGCTCGGTCTTCGACACGAATCCCACCGCCGGACTCGCGGAGATCAGGTCGGCCAGGTCCTGCTCGGCGTGCGTGGAGGTCAGGATCACCGCCGCTGCGCACGATTCGTCGAGCCGCCGCGCGAGGTCGAATCCGCTCTCCGCACCCAGTTCGACATCGACGAGAACGACGTCGGGCTGCAGTTCCGCGGTCGTCCGCACCGCATCGGCGGTGTTCGTCACCGTGCCGACCACGGGGATGCCCTGCTGCTCGAGCAGTCGCCGAGCACTGTCCAGAAAACACGGGCTGTCATCGACGATCAGGCATCGTGGACGACCGTGCTGCACCACCATGCCGTCCATCGTCGACCCGATCCTCCCGGATACGCATTCCCGCTAGCAGGAAAATCCCCTCGTTCACTCGCCGGCGACCGGGATGGTGATGTCCAGCGTGGTGCCGTGGCCCGGCGGACTCGTGATCCGCAGGTGGCCGCCGAGGGCCTCGACGCGGTCCTGCAAGCCGAGGAGACCGGAGCCCGCGGCAGACGAGGCACCGCCGACGCCGTCGTCCCGGATCACGAGGTGGAGCATGCCGTCCTCCGTTCCCAGCGACACGTGCACCTCGGAGGCTCGCGCGTGCTTGGCGGCGTTGGTGAGCGCCTCGGCGACCACGTAGTAGGCGGCTACCTCCACCGATTCCGCGAAGCGGTCCTCGACGGCGACGTCGAGGGAGACGGGGACCGCCGAGCGACGTGCCAGCGTCCGCACCGCCGATCCCAGTCCCCCCTTCGACAGGATCGCAGGATGGATTCCGTGCGAGAGTTCGCGAAGATCCTCCGACACCCCCTTCAACCCCGACGCGATGGCCGACAGCTGTTCCTTCACGTCCACCCATTCGGCAGGCACCGATGCCTCCGTCATCCGCACCTCGAGCCCCAGCGACACCAGTCGCTGCTGAGCCCCGTCGTGCAGATCGCGTTCCAGGCGACGCCGGGCCTCGTCGGAGGCCGCGACGATCCTCGCGCGCGAGGCGAGCAGTTCGGCACGGGTCACCGCATTGGCGATCGCGGTCGCGACGAGATCGGCGAAGTCACCGAGCCGCGCCTCGGTGTCCGGTGGCAGCGGCTCGGCGCGCCGCGATCCGACGATCGCCGCACCCCACACCCGGGAGTCCACGACGATCGGGACTCCCACGATCGACCCGAAGCCTCCCTCGCGAATGCGGGTCGCGACTTCGCCGCCGACGTGTTCGTGGTTGTCGATCCGGGCGGCACGGCCGGTGCGGAGAACGATCGCCCCGACGTCGTCGCCCTCCATCGGGATCTTGTCTCCGGTGACCGACATCCCGGTGACCCCCGGCTCGTATCGCACGGCGACCAAGGTCCCGGTGCCGTCCCCGTCGTCGCGAAGGAGCACGGCGTTGACCACGTGCAGCCAGAGCGCGAGTTCCTCGGCGACCGCGGTGAACACTTCCGGTGGGCTCACCCCACGCGCCGCCAGTGTCGCCACCCGGCGCAGTGCGGCCTGGTGTGCGGCGAGGATCCCGAGTTCGTCGCGGCTGACCTCGGCCTCGCGCCGGCGCAGGACCGCCTCGGCGGTGCGCAACCTGGCCTGCCCGGCCATCAGGTTGGCCACCAGCGCGACGGGCAGGAAGACCAGGATGGCCACCCAGTCGCCGGGTTTGGTCGGAAGCAGGGACCCCGCCACCTGGAGGTGGAAGTAGACGTAGACGACTGCGCTGACCAACGTCGTCATCACCGACAGCACGAATCCCCAGCGCGCCGAGACCACCAGGACTCCGAGCAGGAACACCGCACCGAAGGCGTTCTGGGGCGCAACCGTGTCGAGCTGGTGCACCACAACGGTTTCCACGGTGATCACGGTGGCGGCGACCACGATGCCCAGCCACAGCGGAGGGGTGGTCGGGCGCACCAGGAGCGCTGTCAGACGCGCAGGCATTTCTCGTGTGTCCGCATCGAAAGCCCCGAAGTGGGACGACGCGTCGCGCCGTGACAGCGCTCCGATCGACCACCGTGACCACTGTCGCGTCATCGTGCTTGCTCGGATCAGTCGTGGAGTTCTCGGACAGACCTCGATGTGCATCATATCGAGGTGACCTTCCCCGTCTCGACGGCTTGCTCCCGTTGGTCGGCTGACAGAGGCCGATGTCGCTACGCTGGGCACAGGCCGAAGCAGTAGACCTTGGGAGGACGCGGTGGTAGCCGTACAGATACAGGTGGGTGATCTGGTGCAGGCGTCCGGTCACGCCGGCCCCTGGCTGGTCGTCGAGGTCAGCAAGGGCATGGCTTCACTGCAGCATCCCGACGGACATCGACTGTCGGTCCGGACGACGACGCTGTCGGTGGTGCACAAGGCGACGAGCCCGGCGGGCGAGGTACCACCCGCCCGTGATCAGCCGGGAGAGGCGCCCACGCTCTTCGACTAGATCACGAGGATTTCGTGTCCACAAATGACGTCGTTCACGCCTTCATTACGTACCAGATCAAGTACGTACATGGTATCCTGGCAGCGTCGGGTATCGCTTGCCCACGGCAGGTGCGGCCCCGCCTGCGATGCGAGGAAAAGAAGGTGACCCATGTCCGCTATTACCGCCACCGACGCCCGGAAAAATCTGTTCGGCTTGGTCAGCCAGGTGAACGAGGACCACACCCCGGTGGAGATCGTGTCGAAGAACGGCAACGCAGTCCTGATCTCGAAGGACGACTACGACTCCATCATGGAGACCGCCTACCTGTTGGCCAGCCCGGCGAACGCTCGCCGGCTGTTCCGCAGCCTGGAGGCGACCCGGCGCGGTGAATACACCGACAGGGAACTGATCGAGTGAAGACCGCCTTCACCGACGACGGCTGGGACGACTACACGTACTGGCTGACCAACGATCGGAAGGTTCTCGCCAAGATCAACGCGCTGATCAAGGACATCAAACGGTCGCCCTACCAGGGGATCGGAAAACCCGAACGGCTCCGCCACATGGAAGACAACGTGTGGTCTCGGCGCATCACCCACGAGCATCGCCTGGTGTACGTGATCGTCGACGACACTGTCGTCGTACAGCAGGCCCGCTACCACTACGACTAGCCGTCGATCGTGGTGACGATCGACGTGACCGCCGGGGTCCGCGGGGTGGAGCCGAACCCGAACCGGACAGGCGGATCGACCGGCGTCAGGGCGCCGAGGTTCTCGCCGCACCAGGTGGCGGACATTCCGGCCAGCCGCCGCTGGTCGACGGCGCCGTAGAACTCGCGACGCCCGTTGCCCGCACTGCCACGGGTGCGCACCCCGCGGAGAACGACACGGGCGATCGGGTCGCTGACCGCGCAGAACCACGGCGCGCTCGCGACGGGACGCGGCACCAGATTCAGCAGGTGTCCGAGCGGGGTGCGGGCCCCGACCTCGAACCGCACGTGCAGGTCGCCTGCCTGGACCACTCGACTGTCGCCGGATCGCGTGTAGCGGACGGGCGTGATCACCGTCCGGTCGAAGGTGTACGTCGCGGTGACGAAATCGCGGACGGCGTCCGACGGCGCGAGGAGCACCCGCAGGCCGTCGGCGTGTTCGATCATCACGTCGGTGAACTCCCCGAGCGGCGATCGGGACCAGTGGCCGACGACGATGCGGACTCCCGCCCCGGTGCCCAGGCCGGTGATCTCACCGTCGAAACGCCATCGGGTCATTCGGTCAGGTGCCGGTACGCTGCGGCGCTCCGATCCGACAGGACGGTGCGGAGAATGAATCGTGTTTGCGCCGTGATGTATTGGTCGACGGTATAGCGGGGCGCGAAATGCCAGTGCTTGAGCGCCCACCCGTGCGCGAGCATCATCATGTCGAACGTCGTCAGGTCGACGTCGAGGTCGCCGGCGATCCCGGAGGCGATCGCGGCTTCGAGGGCGTCGTGGAGCGGTGTGGACGTCGCCACCTCGAGTTCCTTGATCCGCTCACGCCCGTCCTGGTCGAGGGTCCGGCTCTCCCGGTATGTCAGCACGACGGCGTCCAGATTCTCGTCGACGATCTCGACGAACCGCCGGAACCCGGCGGCCAGCCGCTCGATGGGGTCGGTTCCCGCGGCGTCCATCGCGGGCTCGAGCTGATCACGGAACGCGTCGAGGATGTCGACGATCGTGGCGAGGAGGATCTCCTCCTTGCCGCCGAAGTACTTGTAGATCAGCCCCACGCTCACCTGCGCCTCGTCGGCGAGCGCCTGCATGGACATCTGATGGAACCCGGTCCGCTGCATCACCGTGACAGCGGCGTCGAGCACCTGACGTCGACGCGAGCTGACGCGGACGGCGCGGACCGCCTCGTCGAGTGGAAGGGCGGACGTGTCCTTCGCCATGACAGATGACCTCTCCTTGGTGGCAGAACCTGCGGTGAATGGGTATTCACAGTATCCCGCGCGGGACCGGAACCGCAGTCCGGTCCGTGTCAGATGCCGAGATCCTTCGCGACGATCGTCTTCATGATCTCGGTGGTGCCGCCGTAGATGGTCTGGATCCGCGCGTCCACGAACGCGCGCGCCACCGCGTACTCGCGCATGTAGCCGTACCCGCCGTGGAGTTGCAGGCACCGGTCGGCGACGCGAACCTGCAGTTCGGTGGTCCACCACTTGAGCCGCGCCGCACGGGCCGCGGTCAGGTCTCCGCGGACGTGCTGGCGGATGCAGTCGTCGAGGTAGGTGCGGGCCAGGTCGAGTTCCGTGGCCAGTTCCGCGAGAACGAATTGGGTGTTCTGGAATCCGGCGATCGGACGCCCGAACGCGCTGCGTTCCTTCACGTACGCCAGGGTCTGCTCGAGGACTCCTTCGGCGGCCGCGACGGCGCCGACGGACAGGGACAGCCGCTCCTGCGGCAGGTTGTGGACGAGCTGATAGAAGCCCTGCCCCTCCTCCCCGAGCAGGTTGGCCACCGGAACGCGCATGTCGGTGAACGTCAGCTCGCTGGTGTCCTGCGCGTGCAACCCGATCTTCTCCAGGTTGCGGCCACGGGAGAACCCGGGCGTGTCCGACTCGACGACGAGCAGCGACAGCCCCTTGTGCTTGTCCGGCGACGTGCGCACGGCAACGACGACGAGCGTGCCGTTCTGGCCGTTGGAGATGAACGTCTTGCTGCCGTTCACCACGTAGTGCTCGCTTTCGCGGACCGCCGTGGTGCGGATGCCGGTGAGGTCGCTGCCGGTGCCCGGCTCGGTCATCGCGATGCCGAGAATCGTCTCCCCGGTCACGGTCCCGGGAAGCCAGCGGGCCTTCTGTTCCTCGGTCGTCATGTCCGTCAGGTACGGCAGCACGACGTCGTTCTGCAGGGAGAACGCGATACCCGCGGCGGCGGCGCCCGCCCGGTTGACCTCGTCGACGACGATCGCGTTGTAGCGGAAGTCCTCGACGCCGGGACCTCCGTACGCCTCGGGGACCGGGAAGCCGAGCAGCCCCTGCTTACCCGCGTCGGTGAACAGTGCCGGGTCGAGGCAGCTTTCGCTCTCCCACTGCTCGTGCCGCGGGACGATCCGCTCGCGAACGAAGCTGCGGACGCTGTCCCGGAACTGCTGGTGCTCGGATTCGTATTCGATGGTCATGGTGTTCGTCTCCTATCCGCGGAACGCGTTCTCGCCGGTGAAGGCCTGCCCGAGAACCAGCTGATGCATCTCGGGTGTCCCCTCGTAGGTCAGGACCGATTCGAGGTTGACCATGTGCCGGATGACGGGGAACTCCAGGGAGATTCCGTTGCCGCCCAGGATGGTGCGCGCCGTGCGGCAGATCTCGATGGCCTCACGCGTGTTGTTGAGTTTGCCGAAGCTGACCTGGTCCGGTCGCAGCCCGGTCGTGTCCTTCAGCCTGCCGAGGTGCAGCGACAGCAGCTGCCCCTTGTGCAGTTCCACCGCCATGTCGGCCAGCTTGGCCTGCGTGAGCTGGAATCCGCCGATGGGCCGTCCGAACTGGGCGCGGTCCTTCGAGTACTGCAGGGCGGCCTCCCACGCGGACCGCGCCGCGCCCATCGCTCCCCACACGATGCCGTAGCGCGCCTCGGACAGGCTGCTGAGCGGGGCGCGCACCCCGCGGGCGCCGGGGAGCATCGCCGATTCGGGCAGTCGCACGTCATCCAGCACCAGTTCGCTGGTGACCGAGGCGCGCAACGACATCTTGTGCTTGATCAGGGGCGCGCTGAAACCCGGGGTGTCGGTCGGAACGATGAATCCGCGGATCCCGTCGTCGGTGGCCGCCCACACCACCGCGACGTCGGCGATGCTGCCGTTGGTGATCCACATCTTGCGGCCGTTCAGGATCCAGTCCGAGCCGTCCCGCTTGGCGCGGGTCGACATCGACGCCGGGTCGGAGCCGGCATCGGGTTCGGTGAGACCGAAGCAGCCGATGATCTCGCCCGCCGCCATGCCGGGTAGCCACTGATTCTTCTGCTCTTCGGAGCCGTTGTTCCAGATCGAGAACATCGCGAGCGAGCCCTGCACCGACACGAGGGAGCGGATGCCGGAGTCGCAGGCCTCGAGTTCGAGGCAGGCGAGGCCGTAGTGGACGGCCGAGGATCCGCCGCATCCGTAGCCCTCGAGGTGCATGCCGAGGACCCCGAGCTTGCCGAACTCTTTCGCCAGTTCGCGGGCTCCCGGCACGTCGCCGGCCTCGAACCAGTCGGCGATGTGCGGGGTGACGTGTTCGGCGCAGAATTTCCGGACGGTGTCGCGCACGGCGAGTTCGTCGTCCGAGTACAGCGAGTCGATGCCGAGAGGGTCGACGGCGCTGAAAGGCCGCGCTGGTGAGTGGGTGGTCATGACGGTGTCCTTTACGAGCCGATGGTCTGGGATCCGCGGGTGCCCGGGATGACGAAAGCCCCGCTCTCGAACTCCCTGCGCGCGGTGTCGGTTGCCTTGTAGTGCAGCTTCTTTCCCGTCGCCGACACGGGAAGCGATTCGACGAAGCGGTAGGCACGGGGCCGCTTGAACTGCGACAGCATCGGGTGTCTGCGGCAGAAGTCGTCCAGTTCGTCGGCGGACGGGACCGGCGCGGTGGCGACGACGTAGGCGACGACGACCTGTCCCCACTTGTCGTCCGGAACACCGACGACGAGCGAATCCGTCACCGACGCGTGCTCGTTCAGCGCTTCCTCGATCTGCACCGGGTGGACGTTCTCGCCGCCGGACAGGAGCATGTCGTCCTTGCGTCCGACGATCGTCACGAACTCCTTCTCGTCCCAGGTGGCGAGGTCGCCGATGTGCAGCCAGCCGTTCCGGAACTTCCGCTTCTCCTGCTCCGGGGCATCGAAATAGGCGTTGGCGCCCTTCGGGGAGCGGACGATGACCTCGCCGATCTCCGTTCCGTCCCTGGCGACCGTCTCGTAGGCGTCGGCGAGGCGGTCGTCGAACAACTTGACCACGGCGACGTCGTCGTCGATGCAGGCCCGCCCCGCGGTCCCGGCCATGTCCGGCAGGTCGGTGGGCCGGAGGAAGGTGTTCCAGAAACCTTCGGTGCTGCCGTAGCCGTTGAAGATTCGCGGGTTCAGCACCTTCTGGTAGTGCAGTGCCGCCTCCCGCTCGAGGGGCGCACCCATCGTGACGATGCCCTTCAGGGTAGACAGGTCGCGGGGCTTCTCCTCCTGGGCACGAGCGAGCATCGCCAGGTTGGTCGGGGCGCCGATCAGGAACGTCAGCCCGTACTCCTCGACGTGGTCGAGCGTGAGATCGGCGTCGAAGCTGCGCAGCGCCACCAGCGACGCGCCGAGATAGAACGTGGGATTCGGTCCGGCACAGTACAGCCCACCGCGGTGGAACCACGGCGTCATGTTCAGCGTCTTGTCTTCCGCCGTCAGCGGGAAGTGCATGATCACGTCGTGGGCGCTGAAGATCTCGATCATGCTGTTGAGCGGGACGCCCTTCGGCATGCCGGTCGTTCCCGACGTGAACAGCCGGGTGGTCTCGTCCCACACCGTGCGAGTCACGTCCGGCGGCGACGCCGACTCGGCGACGAGGTCGTCGAACCGGATCACCTCGAAGCCGGTCCCCGGCAGGGGCTCTCCCGGACCGACTGCCACGACGAGCGCGGGCTTGTGCGTGGAGCGCGCCAGCGCGTCCCGCACCATCTCGCCGATCTCGGTGTCGTAGACGAACACCGTGGGACGGTTCGCGTCGAGGATGAACGCCGTCTCGCCGGACGCGAGGCGGAAGTTCATCGGCGATCCGATTGCCCCGCAGGCCTGCCCGGCCAGGTACAGCTGCGCGAACTCGGGGCCGTTGAACAATTGGTAGGCCACGACCTCGCCGGGACCCACACCGGCGCGGGCGAGGCCGGTGGCGAGCCGGTCGACCCGGTCGCCGAGTTCGGCGTACGTCCAGCTCTCGCCGGTCGACGGGGACTGCATCGCGAGTCGATCGGCGTACCGGTGCGTGTTGCGCCGGAAGCCGTTCAGATAGGTGAAGTCGTGCTCGAAGTACTGACGATAGGCGTGGGCATCGTACGTGTACGTCATGATGAGTCCTCCGTCCCGGTGCCGGTCAGCCGGCCATGGTGAGGCCACCGCTGACGCTG
Organism: Rhodococcus sp. NPDC057014; assembly: GCF_042673295.1. Taxonomy (NCBI): domain Bacteria; kingdom Bacillati; phylum Actinomycetota; class Actinomycetes; order Mycobacteriales; family Nocardiaceae; genus Rhodococcus; species Rhodococcus sp. NPDC057014. Next base: position 2,045 of record NZ_JBHUSF010000219.1, on the reverse strand, counting down.
ATCACCTGGCCGGTGATGAACGATGCGGATTCGGACGCGAGGAACACGACCGGCGCCGCAACCTCGTCCGGGCGCGCGAGCCTGCGGAACGGAATGGCCTTGACCAGAGCCTCTTTCAGCTTCTCCGCCTGCGCCTGGAACAGCGGCGTGTCGGTCGGGCCGGGGCACACGCAGTTGACGTTGATCCCGTGCCGGGCCATCTCCCGCGCCAGCGACTTCGACAGGGCGATCACACCGCCCTTCGCGCCCGCGTAGATGCTCTCCCCCGCACTGCCGACGCGGCCGGCATCGCTGGCGAGGTTGACGACCCGGCCACCGTTACCCGCATCCACCATGCCGGGGAGGAAGGCACTGCACATGTGCACGGGCCCGAGGTAGTTGATGGCGACGACCTTCTCGGCGAATTCGGTGGTGGCGTTGAGGAACTGGTCGGTGCGGTCCCATCCCGCCGCGTTGACGAGGATGTTCGCGACCCCCACCTCGGCCGCCACCCGGTCCCGCAGGGCGTCGACCTGCGTCCGGTCGGCGACGTCGACGGTCATCGGAAAAAGCAGGTCGGGCCGTTCCGCCGCGGTCTTCTCCGCGGCCTGCAGGTCGAGGTCGGCGACGACCACCCGGTCGCCCTGCTCGGCGAGCGCGAGCGCGATGGCGCGGCCGATGCCGGATCCCGCGCCGGTGACCACTGCGATGTTGTTGCTCATGATGTTTCCCCTTCCCGTGGGTGTCGGGCTCAGGCGTTCACGTACTTGGCGAACTCGGGCTTGCGCTTCTCCGCGAACGCCGTCGCCCCCTCGAGGCCCTCGGGTGAATGCGTGAACAGATCGAGCGCAGACATCGCGAGGTTGCTCAGGCCGGCCTGGTGGTCGGTGTCGGCGTTGAACGACTGCTTCAGGAAGCGCAGGGTGGTGGGGCTCTTCTCGGCGATCTCCGCGGCGACGGCCTTCGCTTCGTCGAGCAACCGGTCCGCGGGAACGACCCAGTTGACCAGGCCCCAGCGTTCGGCGGTGACGGCGTCGTACTGACGGCAGAGGTACCAGATCTCGCGGGCCCGCTTCTCACCGACGACTCGCGCCAGGAACGCCGATCCGAAGCCGGCGTCGAACGAGCCCACACGCGGTCCCGCCTGGCCGAACTTCGCGGTCTCGGACGCGATGGTGAGGTCGCAGAGTACGTGGAGCACGTGGCCGCCGCCGACGGCGATGCCGTTGACCGCCGCGATGACGGGCTTGGGGACGTCGCGGATGAGTTTGTGCAGGTTGCCGATCTCGAACATGCCGCTCTCGGTGGGGCCGTAGTCGCCGGTCTCCGCTCGCTGTTTGACGTCGCCGCCCGTGCAGAACGCCTTCTCCCCCGCACCGGTGAGGATGATCGCCTGCACCGTGTCGTCGGCCCATGCCGAGCGGAACGCCTTGATCAGTTCCTCGACGGTCTTGCCGCGAAATGCGTTGTAGCGCGCGGGGCGGTTGATCGTGACGACCGCCGCCGGGCCGTCGACCTCGTAGGTGATGTCTTCGTAGTCGGTCACGGTGATTCCTTTCCGGGAAGCCGGTTATGAGAGTTGGTTCAACAATCGTGAACTGGTATTCGGTAAGAATGAACGTACATTCACTACGCGGAGTGTGTCAAGGGTCACGCAGCCCCAGCGACCGCTAGAGGAAGGCGCTGATCCCGGTCTCCGCCCGCCCGATCAGCAACTTCTGGATCTGGCTCGTGCCCTCGTACAGCGTCATCACCCGCGCGTCGCGCATGTACTTGGCGACGGGGTACTCGTCGACGTAGCCGTACCCGCCGAACAGCTGGATCGCGTTGTTGGCGGCACGAACCGCGGCCTCACTGCAGAAGTACTTCGCCTTCGACGCGGCCGTCCCGAACGGCTCCCCATGCTCGATCAGGTCGGCCGCCCGCCAGGTGAGCAGCCTCCCGGCGTCGGCGTCGACGGACATGTCGGCGATCAGGTCCTGCACGAGCTGGAACGACGCGAGGGGGCGGTCGAACTGCGTTCGCTCGCGGGCGTACTCGACGGCCGCGTCGAGGCAGCCCTGGAT
>NZ_JBHUSF010000218.1:0-15285 GCF_042673295.1 Rhodococcus sp. NPDC057014 | reverse complement strand
GATCAAGCCTTCTTGGCCGGAGCAGCCTTCTTGGCCGGAGCGGCGGCCTTCTTGGCGGGAGCCGGCGTTGCCGCAGCCTTGGCCGGAGCGGCCTTCTTGGCGGGAGCGGCGTGCTTGGCCGGGACGGCCTGGTCGGCGCGAGCCTGGACGTCGGCCGCGGTGGCGGTGACGCGATCGGCAGCGCCCTTCGACGCCTCCTCGGCCTGGTCGCCCAGGTCGAGAACCTTCAGGGCAGCCTCGTCGCCGGCGTCGGCGATGGCCTCGCCGAGTCCCTCGGCGGTGTCGGAGATGCGACCCGAAGCGCGGCCCGCGAGCTTCGCGGCCTGCTCGCCCACGGCGCGCGTCTGGCGGGCAACGGTGCCGAGAGCTTCCTCGGTCAGCTCGACGGCGTCACCGAAGGCGGTCTCGGCGCGGCCGATGCCCTCCTCGACGACCGGCTGCTTGCGGATGCGCTCGACGGTGTCCTCGCCACGCTCCGCGAGCGACGTGTACAGGTCGGATGCGACCTTCAGGTAGGCCTCGGCGACCTTGCGCAGCTCGTCGGCGGTGAACTTCTCACGCAGCTCGGCAAGCTCCTCGGGCAGCTCGGACGGCAGTCCGGCGAGGCGGTCGCGAAGGTTCTCGACACCCTCGGTGACCTCTTCCTGCAGTCCGGCGAAGCGCTCCTTGGCGCCGCCGACACGCTCTTCGACGTCACCCTGGGTGGACTCGGCGCGCGAGCGGACCTGGGCGACGACGTCGGCCACGGCCTGCACCACGACGTCTCCGGCACCTACGGCCGCGTACAGCGAGGTCTTGACGCTGTCGATGGTCTTCTGGTCAGTCATCGGCTTTCTCCTCTTCAACGGTGGGGGGTTCTGGTTCCGGCGTCTGGGAATCAGAACGCTGGTGTTCTTCTGTCCGAAGCTCGGACGTCCGGGATTCGGCCGCTTCCGCCGATTCGTTCTCACGACAGAACGACTCGTAGATCTCGAGCAGCACCTGCTTCTGCCGCTCGGTTATGGCCGTATCCGCGAGCAGAGCGTCACGGAGGGGACCGTGGGGCCGCTGCTCGAGGTAACCCGCCTGGACGTACAGGACCTCCGACGAGACCCGGAGCCCCTTGGCTATCTGCCCAAGCACCTCGGCCGAGGGCTTGCGCAACCCACGTTCGATCTGACTCAGATACGGATTACTGACACCGGCCAGCTGCGCCAACTGCCGCATCGACACCTGGGCCGCTTCGCGCTGGGCACGAATGAAACCTCCGATGTCGTGAGCGGCGTTGCTGACTACGCGAGCTGCCAGATCTCCTGCACCGGCCGCATCGCGGTCATCGCTGGCCATCAGTCCTCCGTGTTGCTGGGCAGCACCCAGCCTAAAGCAGGGTGCTAGCAATTGCAAGCACTCTGTTAGCACCCAGCTAGCGGGGCCCGTTCCGCGCGGGAGATCAGCCGAACAGCAACGTCGAGAACGTGTAGATCAGCAGGCCCGCGATCGAACCGACCACGGTGCCGTTGATCCGGATGAACTGGAGATCACGACCCACCTGGAGCTCGATCTTCTTGGACGCCTCCTCGGCGTCCCAGCGTTCGACGGTGTCGGAGATGATCGCGGTGATCTCGTCGGTGTAGTGGACGACGACGTAGCGCGTGCCTGCGAGCACCCACCCGTCGACCTTGGTCCTCAGTTCGTCGTCGTCGCGCAGCCGCTCGCCGAATCGCACGACGTTCTCCGCGACCTTCGTGCGCAGCGTGCTGTCCGGGTCGTCGACGGACTCCATGATCAGGCGTTTGGCGACCTTCCACGTCGCCGCGGCGAGGCCGGTCACCTCCTCGCGTCCCATGATCTCGGCCTTGATCTTCTCGGCCTTCTCCATGGTCGCGGGATCGTTCTGCAGGTCGTCGGCGAAGTCGACGAGGAAGCGGTTGGCCGCCTGCCGCACCTCGTGCTCCGGGTTGGACCGCACCTTCCAGGTGAATTCGACGAGTTCCCGGTGGATCTTCTCGCCGAGCATGGCGTCGACGAACTTGGGCGACCAGGCGGGCGAATCGCGGCTGACGATCCGGTCGATGGTCTCCTGACTCCCGAGCGCCCACTGATGCGCCCGCTCGGCGAGCAGATCCAGGATCGGCAGCTGCCGGTTCTCGCGCAGGAGTTCGCCGAGCACCCGCCCGATCGGCGGCCCCCACTGGGGCTCGGCCAGCCGGCGCACCAGAGTGCTGTCGATGATCTGCTGCACGTCCTCGTCGCGCAGGATCTCGACGAAGCCGCGCAGGATGGTCGCCGTCTCGGCGGCGACCCGCGCGGCGTGCTTCGGCTGCGCCATCCACGTGCCCAGCCGGAGCGGGATCTCCGCGGCCTCCACCTTGGCGGACACCACCTCGGGGGCCAGGAAGTTCTGACCGACGAAGCTGCTGAGACTCGCCCCCAGCTGATCCTTCTTGCGTTTGATGATCGCGGTGTGCGGGATCGGCAACCCCAGCGGATGCCGGAACAGGGCCGTGACCGCGAACCAGTCGGCCAGCGCGCCGACCATGCCCGCCTCCGACGCCGCCCGCACGTAGCCGACCCACGCCCCCGCGCCTTGCGATTCCTGCCACCGGCACACGAGGTAGACCGCGGTGGCGAAGACGAGGAAGCCCGTCGCGACAGCCTTCATCTTGCGAAGATCGCGACGCTTCGCATCGTCGTCGAAGGCGGAAAAGCTCAATTGATCCACAGACGCCATTGTGCCCAAGGTCGGCGCGGGGGCGGTCGCCCAGCCGCGGGACGCGCGCCCGCACAGACGGCGTTGTGCCGTGCGACAACACCCGCGCACTAAGCTGACAGGAGATCGCGACACGAAACGGATGTGAAGAGAGTCAGTGGCGAACGACGGCGTGAAGGATCCCGAGCAGGTGACCGAGTCGATGACGAAGCTGGACAAGGCGGCAAAGCCCGATGGGCGCAAGCGCCGCTGGCGCGAGCACAAGATCGCGCGCCGAGAAGAACTCGTCGACGGAACGATCGCCGCCATCCGCCTGCGTGGACGGGACATCGGCATGGACGAGATCGCGTCCGAGATCGGCGTCTCCAAGACCGTCCTGTACCGCTATTTCGCGGACAAGAGCGACCTGACGAACGCGACCATGGCGCGGTACGTGGAGACCACGCTCGCCCCCCGGATCTACGAGGCCATCGGCGGAGACCTCGACGACTTCGAGTTGACCCGCGCCACGATCACCGCATACGTGGAGACGGTGGCGTCGGATCCCGACGTCTACCTCTACATCATGGCCAACGGTTCCGGCCCCGGCCGCGAGACGGTCGCCGACTCGGAGCGGATGATCGCGGAGGTGCTCTCCACCGTTCTCGGTGAGCGCCTGCGGCAGATGGAGATGGACTCCGGCGGCGCAGTTCCCTGGGCGTACGGCATCGTCGGCGGTGTGCAACTGGCCACCCACTGGTGGATCTCCAACCGGTCGATGTCGGTCGAGGACCTGATCAACTACCTCACGATGATGACCTGGGGCGGCGTCACGGGCATCGCCGCGGTCAACGGCTCGCCCGCCCGCTTCAATGCGATCCCGCACCCGCTGCTGCCGCCTGCCGACGCGAAAGACTAGGCACCGATCCATTCTTGTGTAACTAGCAGTCACAGGTAAACTTGCCCGTGTGAACGAACACGAGGAAGAAGAGGGCTACCGCGGCCCCGCCGACATCGTCGTCGGCGACCGTCCCGCGGTGACCGTGCAGGTCCAGCTGGCGGGAAACTTCGAACCCATCAGCGGTCGGTACGTCTGGCACGGCCGCGTCCGCACCCTGACGGACGCCCTCGGTGCGGACGCAGACCTGTCCGCAGGTACGGAACTCCGGATCACCGGCCCGGATGGCACGGCCATCGCCCGGATCACCGGAACGGACCTCTGGGGAAGCCATCTCGTTGACGGAGTGACCCCGCCGCCCTTCAGCCGGGTGTGAACTCGAAGTCCGCCGGATCGACATCCCGCGTCTGCCGCCAGTAACGCACGGTCGAGCCCGGCCAGATCGCGCGATTGACACCGTGCGAGTCCAGATACCAGCTCACGCATCCGCCGCGGGACCACACGCCCCTCGACAGCTTCCGCTGAATGTCTGCGTTGAAGCTGCTCTGCACGGCAGGCCGGACGACCGCAGCGTCGGCCCCGCGCCGGTCGACGAGATCCATCAGCCGAAGGGCGTAGCGAATCTGCGACTCGATCATGAACACCACCGAATTGTGACCGAGCCCGGTGTTGGGGCCGAGGAGGAAGAACGCGTTGGGGTAACCCGCGACGGTGATACCGAGGTGAGTGCGGATGCCGTGCTCGTGCCATTCGTCGGCGAGGCGCCTGCCGTCGACCCCGGTGAGGGCGATGCTTTCGAAGCCGTCGGTGACGTGGAATCCGGTGGCATAGATGATCGCGTCCACGTCCCGCTCCGTCCCGTCCCCCGCGACGATGCCGTGCGGCCGGACCTCCGCGATACCCTCGGTGATCACGACCGACCTCGGTGAGATCAGCGCCGGGTAGTACCTGTCCGACCCGAGGATCCTCTTGCAACCGATGACATAGGACGGGGTGAGCTTGCGGCGGAGTTCGGGATCGGTGACCGTCCTGTTCAGATTCCCCCGCGCCGCGCTCTCGATCGGCTTCATCAGGCGGAAATGCCCGTTGAACCCGAGCGCGAGCGATTCGTAAGTCCAGTAGACGGCGGCACGCGCCATCCGCCGCACCAGCGGGACCCGGCCGAACAGGCGCCGCACCTTCGGCGGGATACGGAAGTTCAAGCCCGGGATCACCCAGGGCGGCGTCCGCTGATACAACTGCAACTCGGCGACGTCGCCCACGATTTCGGGAACGAACTGGATCGCGCTGGCGCCCGTCCCGATCACCGCGACCTTCTTGCCCCGCAGGTCGTAGTCGTGGTTCCACCGCGCCGAATGAAACGCGGTGCCCTCGAACGTGCCGGCTCCCGGCAGATCCGGGACGTTCGGGATGTGCAGGGAGCCGATCCCGGACACCACGAACTGCGCGACGTACTCGTCGCCCGACTCGGTGTGGATGTGCCAGCGGCAGTGGTCGGCGTCCCAGTAGCCGCCCGTCATCGTGCGGCCGAAATGAATGTTGCGCCGCAGGTCGTACTTGTCGGCCAGTCCGCGCAGATAGTCGAAGATCTCCGCCTGCCCCGACCACATCTGCGTCCAGTCCGCGTTCGGCTCGAACGAGAAGGAGTACAGGTGTGAGGGCACGTCACACGCACAGCCCGGGTACGTGTTCTCCCGCCACGTGCCGCCGACCTCCCGCGCCTTCTCCAGTAGGATGAAGTCGTCGCGCCCACGCTTGCGCAGCTGGATGGCCGTGCCCAGACCGGAGAACCCGGTCCCGATCACCAGGACACGGCACTGATGCACGTCGCCGACCACACCTCCATGTAACGCTCCTGTGGCACCGTCTGTACATGGCAGAGTACGCATGCGGATTCTGGACGACACCGGCCCGCCACTTTCGACATCGACGCGGAGAAGCGGCGGCTCGCGGAATCCTGACGCCGACCGGAAGTGCCGCAGTCAGAACAGGTGCGGCGTTTCGTGATGCAGCCTGTGGTCGTGGCGCACGGTTCCGCCGTACAGCGCCATCGCTCCGGCCAGTGCGACGACGCACAGCGACCCGGAGATCACCGCCCAGCCACCCTGCCCGGATCCCGCGGCGACGAGGAACCCACCCAGACAGACCACCGAGAGCAGAACCAGAGCGAAGCTGACCCAAGCTGCGAAGAGATTGAGTTTCATTGCACTCACCTCACCTTCGAGAACGTGGTCCCGACGCTACGCCCGACCTGCACCGACGACAAGGCGGACCGGTTTTCTTCGAGCCGCCGTGGGTAACCGGAAGCCATGAACCTCGAGAGCCTGTTCCGTAAAGCGGAGGCCGCCGGGTTCCTCGACGGCGGCAGCCGGTTTCTGCAGCAGCGGATCCAGGGGGCACTCGGTTCCTCCGACGCGGGCCCGTTGTTGCGCGGGTCCTGGCTCGGGCATCCCGTGCACCCCGTTCTCGTCAGCCTTCCCATCGGGGCGTGGGTCGGCGCGAGCGTCTTCGATCTGGCATTTCGCGATCACGTCGGCGCACGCAGGCTGATCGCCCTGGGACTACTCGCCACTCCCCCGACACTGATGACCGGCTGGGCGGACTGGGCCGAACGGGACACTGTTCAGCGCCGCGTCGGGCTGATCCACGCCGAGGCCAACGCCATCGGTGTCGTGGCCATGCTCGCGTCCTACCTTCGCCGCAGACACGGGACCGACGGACGCGCTGTCGCCACGAGCACCGCGGGACTCCTCGCGATCGGCATCGGCGGCGCGCTCGGCGGGCATCTGACCTACGCAATGGGCGCAGGGGTCGACGAGGTGCGGGAGGGTCCGCAGTCGGACTCGCCCCTCACTTCGGTGGGATGAAGAATCGAGGAACGTCATGATCGTGCTCGGACTGATCTTGCTCCTGATCGGATGGCTGGCCGGCATCAACTGGCTCTGGACCATCGGCATCATCCTCGTGGTGATCGGTGCGGTCCTGTGGATTCTCGGCGCGACCGGGCGTGCGGTCGGCGGCAGGCGTCGCTGGTACTAGAACGCAACACCGGCCGGCTCGTGTCACCCGTCCCGTGACAGAATGCGAGTCGGTCGGTTTACAAACCCGAAGTTCGGGAATCCCCGTGGCATGACGGCCATTCATCGCGAACCCAGACCTCCCGTGTGCGGCGGGCAGCCGATGAGAACGGCCGCCGTCGGCACCTCGAGACGATTACGGATTTCGATGGTCTCCGCCAACGCCAGTCCCCTCGACGTGTCGGACGGCGCCGAAGTCGGAGGGCAGAGCATTCATCTCGCCGAGTTGTCGGCGGCCCTCACGAGGGAGGGCCACGACGTCACGGTCTACACGCGGGCGGAGAGCGAGGACGCCCCGGAGCGCGTCACGGCCGCGGGCGGGTACACCGTCGTGCACGTTCCGGTCGGCCCCGCACGGCCGCTGCCGGAGGCCGAGATCCTGCCGCTGATGGGGGCATTCGGCAGCGTCCTGAAGGCCGAATGGGAGGCCGAGCGGCCCGACATCGTCCACGCCCACTACTGGATGTCCGGGATCGCGACGCAACTCGCGGCCCGCACACTCGGCATCCCGGTGGTCCAGACGTTCCACGCGCTGGGAGTGGTCGAGCAACGGTTCGAGCACGCGGACACGTCGAGCACCCACAACCGAATTCACCTGGAGCAGTTGATCGCCCGCGGTGCCACCCGGGTGGTGGCGACGTGCACGGACGAGGTCTTCGAACTCTCCCACCTCGGCCTGCCCCGCTCGCGCACGTCCGTCGTTCCGTCCGGCGTCGACGTCAAGGAGTTCACACCCGACGGCCGCGCCGACGAGAAGGGCAAACGCCACCGCCTCGTCATGGTCGGCAGGCTGGCGCCGAGCAAGGGCTTCGACACCGCCATCGAGGCGCTCACCCACTTCCCCGACACCGAACTCGTCATCGCGGGCGGACCGGCCGCCGACGACGTCGCCGACGACCCCGAAGCGTCCAGACTGCTGACGCTGGCCCGTGAGACGAAGGTGCGCAACCGGGTACGGATCGTCGGGCGGGTGCCGCGAAACGCCATGCCCGCGCTGCTGCGCTCAGCGGACGCCGTCGTGTGCACCCCGTGGTACGAGCCGTTCGGCATGGTGCCGCTCGAGGCGATGGCCTGCGGCACTCCGGTGGTCGCGTCCGCCGTCGGCGGCATGCGCGACACGGTGGTCGACGGCATCACCGGACGCCTGATCTCCCCGCGCAACCCGGTCCGCCTGGCCGAGGCCCTGCGACAGATCTTCGACGACGACGCCCTCCGCACGGGATACGGCATGGCGGGCTGCGATCGCGCCCGCGCACGCTACTCGTGGGACCGGGTCGCCACCGACACCCTCCGCGCCTACGGCCGCTGTGTGTCGGCCCCTCCGCGTACGAGTCGAACCGGCGCCCACTGAACTCGGGTGCCGGTTCGGCCGGTCGGCCGCTTACGCCGTTCGGCCGTGCCAGGCCCCGAGGGCGCTGTCCACGGACGCGAAGCACGGGAAGCTCGACTCCTGGCCCGCCGCCCTGAGCAGCCGGTAGACCGGCCGGCCGCAGATCATCGCCCACGTCCGCCCGTCCCGGACGTTCGTCGCGTGGACGGTGTCGAGCACCGACAGTCCCGCGGTTCCGATGAAGTCCACCTTCGACATGTCGAGGATGAACTGCCCCTCGGGCGAGATCCGCGTACACACGTAATCGCGGAACCCCGGTGCACTGAACAGGTCGATCTCGCCCCGCACCCCTACCAGCATCACCCCGGAACCGAGTCGCTCGGAAGTGAATTCCGCGCTCGCACAGCGTGTCGGAGCGGAACCGACGGCCGCGAGCGTTACTCTCGGCTTGTACGTGGTACCGAACTCCGTGCCCGAACACGCCATTTCAGGTTCTGGGACCCCTTGACCAACAGACATGGCTCACCCCATCTCGAACATTGAGAGGGGAAGCGGAGCACTTGCAGACAGACCCGACCTCGGACACATGACACTGTCTGCTACGGCAGCGCTTCCCGACATCGGCTGTGTGTTCAACCTCGGTTCGAGACTACTCCCGCCTGTGATGTGTCACAAGGAAATAACAGATACTCGGGCCCTCATTTGCCCTGGTGAGCGATTACAAACCGTTACGCACGGTTGTGCGGGCAGAAACAGCCGCCACGACACGTTCTGCGACCACCCGAAGTTTGACGTTCTCGCGCTGCGAACGGGTGACGAGGACGTCGAATGCGGTCTCGGCGTCGAGACCCCGCAACGCCATCACGATTCCCTTGGCCTGGTCGATGACGGAACGGGAACGAAGTGCGATCCGAAGCTGCTCGATCAGATTTCTCGCCTCGCCGTACCGTCGGGCGTTGCGCACCGCGACCGATGCCGCCTCGACGTGCAACTCGAGCACCGACTCGTCCATCCGGTGGAAGGCGTGCGGCAACAGTCCGTACAGATTCAGTGCCGCCGACTGCTCCGGGCCGGGCAGCGGAACGGACAGATAACTGTGAACGCCTACCGGTTCGGAACTCGCGGCATACGCCGGCCACTTCTCGTACGCGGCGGCACGGTCGGCGCGCACTGGTTCGCGGGAGCGAATGGCGTCGAGCGCGGGGCCCTCACCGAAGCGGTACTGCAACTCCTCGAGCGCCACGACGTCGTCCGAGGTCGCTGCCGCCGTCACCGGTCCGGTCGCCCCGAGAACGGTGACCCCGGCCATCGCCGCACCCGCGAACGTCGACACGATCCTGCGGCACACCGTGTCCAGCACGACCTCGAACTCGTCCTCGGGCTCGAGCAATTCGAGCACGGAGTCGAGCGAGACGGTGACCGCGTCGGCATCGACGTCACTCAACGTGTGCAGGTGAATCTCGTCAGGCATCCCACTCACTCGTCTCCCGTGACCGTCACGACCCTGCCGAGGGCCTCAGGAACGCTGATCGTGCCGCCAACACTACCCGCGCAAACGTACTGATCGGACTGGTTTGATCGGTCCTGTTCTGCGGTATTCCACCTGCGGTGTCGCCGGATCGCTACCCTGACTTCTCAGCAGCGCGAGCCGACCCACCACTCGCCGACAGCACGGTACGCCCGACCCGGAGGTCTCATGGCCATCGCCAAGACAATCGAACCCGACCAGGATCACACACATCCCGTCGTCGAACTGCGCGTGCGAGCAACGCCCGATCAGCTCTCCGTACTGCGCGCCCTGGCAGCCACCGTTGCCATCCACGAAGACTTCGACCTCGACTCCATCGCCGACATCAAACTGGCCATGGACGAGATCTGTACCCAGCTGATCGTCCGCGCGACACCGGATGCACTTCTGGTGTGCCGCCTGCAATTCCTCGACGGCACCCTGCGCGTCGACGTGTCGAGCACCACCACCTCGGTCGACTCCCTCGGCGAACGCTCGTTCGCCTGGCACGTCCTCAACGCCCTCACCGATTCGCTCGACCTGAAACAGGAGCGCGACGCTTCCACCGCGGGTTTCGTCACCACCATGGAATTCACCAAGGTGAAGAACGGCCTGAGTCTGTGACGTCCCATACTCACAGTGGGGGGCACACGGCCCGTTGGCCGGACGAGTATCAGGACGTCACAGCACTGTTTCAACAGATGGCAGCCCTCGACGAGGACGACCCGCGGCGCAGCAGACTGCGCGACGCCGTCGTGACTCGCTGCCTGCCACTGGCCGAGCACATCGCCCGCCGCTTCGACGGCCGCGGCGAGGCGCACGACGATCTGGTGCAGGTCGCGCGCCTCGGCCTGGTCAACTCCGTGGACCGGTTCGACGTGGAGCGCGGCTCGGACTTCGTGTCCTTCGCCGTTCCCACCATCATGGGCGAGGTCCGGCGGCATTTCCGCGACACCGGGTGGGCCGTCCGGGTTCCCCGCCGGATGAAGGAACTGCACCTCGCGCTCAGTCAGGCGGTCGCCGAACTGTCGCAGAGCCTCGGCCACGCCCCCACCGTCTCCGAACTCGCCGAGCACCTGGACCTCGAACAGGAGGAGGTGGCGCAGGGACTGCTCGCGGGCAACGCCTACCAGACCGTCTCCGTAGACAACACGTCGTCGGACCGGGCGGGCGAGTTGTCCATGGTGGAGACACTCGGCGACTACGACGCCGCGATGGACGACGTCGAGAACCACGAGACCCTGCGCCCCCTGCTCCAGTCACTGCCCGAACGGGAGCGGACCGTCCTCATGCTGCGGTTCTTCGGCAACATGACCCAGACCCAGATCGCCGACCGCGTCGGCATCTCGCAGATGCACGTGTCCCGCCTGCTCGCGAAGACCCTGGCGTCGCTGCGAGATCAACTCGGCGACGCGTAGGTCAGATCGTTGCCGTGTCGATCACGAATCGGTACCGCACGTCGCTGCCGACGACGCGGTCGTAGGCGCCGTCGATCTGGTCCGCCGAGATCACCTCGATCTCGGCGCCGATTCCGTGTTCGGCGCAGAAGTCGAGCATCTCCTGCGTCTGAGCGATGCCGCCCACCATCGAACCGGCCAGGCTGCGGCGGTTCGCGGCGAGGCTGAACGCGCGCACCTCGATCGGCTTCTCCGGCAACCCCAGTTCGACGAGGGTGCCGCTGATCGCGAGCATCGACAGGTACGCGTCGATGTCGAGATTCACCGACACGGTGTTGACGATGAGGTCGAACCGTCCGCGCAACTGCGCGAACGTGCCCGGATCCGAGGTGGCGTAGTAGTGGTCGGCGCCGAATTTCAGGCCGTCGTCCTTCTTGCCGAGCGACTGGCTGAGCACGGTGACGTCGGCGCCCATCGCGTGCGCGATCTTCACGCCGACGTGCCCGAGACCGCCCATCCCGATGACGGCGACCTTCTTGCCCGGTCCGGCGCCCCAGTGCGCGAGCGGTGAGTACAACGTGATGCCCGCGCAGAGCAGCGGCGCCGCGACGTCCAGTTCCAGGCCGTCGGGGATGGACAGGACGAAGTGTTCCGTCACCACGATGTGCGTCGAGTAGCCGCCCTGCGTCCGCTCGCCGTCGCGCCCCTCGGCGTTGTACGTCCCGGTCACCCGGTTGAAGCAGTACTGCTCCTCGTTGGCCCGGCAGGCGTCGCATTCGCCGCAGGAGTCGACGAAGCACCCGACCCCGACGCGGTCGCCGACCCGGTGCTTCGTGACGTCGGACCCGACCGCGCTCACCACGCCCGCGATCTCGTGACCGGGCACGACCGGGTACCGGGTGCTGCCCCATTCGTTGCGGGCGGTGTGGATGTCGGAGTGGCAGATGCCGGCGAACTTGATCTCGATCAGCACGTCGAGCGGTCCGAGTTCGCGGCGCTGCAGGGTGGTCTTCTCGAAACGGCTGTCGGCGGACGTGACTGCATATGCGGCTGCGGTAACCATGCGTACATGCCTACATGTTTGCGCGACCGAACGCACGTTCGGGGCCGCCGCTGCCGCGGTGACCCCGAACACGCCGGAGGAATCAGTCCTCGGATTCTTCCTTCTCGGACCGCCTGCGCAGGCGCTTCGCGGCCGCCACCAGGTTGCGCAGCGAGGGCTCGAGCTGCCAGTAGTGGCGAGTCTTCAGCCCGCCGTCCGGGTTGGCCCACAGCCGTTCCAGTGAGACCGACTCGCTCGCCTCCGTGAGCAGTTCGTCCAACTCGTCGATGTCCGGAATCCGGGCCGACCGGCTCTCGTACACACCCGGACCCACCCCGTGGGTCAGCGCCCGCTCCTTGATGGCATCGAGCACCCACGTGATGGAACGCGTCGCCACGATCGCCGTCACGTCCGCATCGAGCCGTTCGATGGCGTCGACCACCGACGCCCGGCTCGTGTACGTGAGGTGCGTGTGGATCTGCGTCTCCGGTTTCGCCGCACCCGTCGCGAGACGGAACGCGTCGACCGCCCACTCGAGATACGCCTCGCGGCCGTTCTCGCGCAACGGCAGCAGTTCCCGGATGGCCGGCTCGTCGACCTGGATGATCGCAATTCCCGCCGCCTCCAGGTCGGCGATCTCGTCACGGATCACCAGCGCCAACTGGTCGGCCGTCTCGTACAGCGGCTGATCCTGGCGGACGAACGACCGCGCGATCATCGTCACCGGACCCGTCAGCATGCCCTTGACCGGCTTGTCCGTCAGCGACTGCGCGTACGCGATCCACTCGACGGTCATCGGCTTCGGCCGCGACACGTCCCCGTAGAGGATCGGGGGACGTGTACACCGCGAGCCGTAAGCCTGCACCCAGCCGTTGTGCGTGAAGGCATACCCCTCGAGAAGCTCCGCGAAGTACTGCACCATGTCGTTGCGCTCGTGCTCACCGTGCACGAGGACGTCGAGACCGATGTCCTCCTGCAACCGGATCGTGCTTTCGATCTCCGCCTGGATCCGCTTGTAGTACTCGTCCCACTCCAGGCGCCCCTGCCCCAGCTCGTACCGGGCAATCCGGATCTCGTTCGTCTGCGGGAACGAACCCAGCGTCGTCGCCGGAACGAGCGGCAGGTTCAGTCGCTCCTGCTGCGCGACCCGCCGCTCCTCGTACGGGGCGCGGATGCGGTCGTCCGGCCTGATCGCGTTGACCCGTGCGCGCACCGCGTGCTTGAGCTTGAAGTGCACCGACGTGGGGCGCTTGCGCCACTTGTCGGACGGTCCCTCCGTCAGAGCCTTGGCCAGCGAGACCACCTCGCCGACCTTCTGCTTCGCGAACGCGAGCCGGTCCGCGACGTCGCCCGGGATGTCGTACTCGGACAGCACGTCGTACGGCACGTGCAGCAACGACGTCGACGTCGAGACCACGAGATCGGGCACGACGTCCTTCAGCGTGTTCAGGTACGTCAGCGTGTTGTACCGGTCGACCCGCCACACGTTCCGGCCGTCGACGACGCCGGCGTAGATGCGCTTGCGCTTCATCCCCGGGATCCGCGCCAGCTCGTCGGCACTGAGCCGATGACTGACGAGATCGAGACCGATCGCTTCGACCTTCGTGGAGGCGAGGACGGCGAGGGCCTCCCCGAGATGTCCGTACGGTCCGGTGACGAGGATGCGGGGACGCAGCGGCGCGTGCGACAACTTCTCGTATACCCGGGCCAGCGCAGCCAGCTCCTCCGGCGTGCGGTCCTCGGTGAACGACGGCTCGTCCAGCTGGACACACGTGGCGCCGGCCTTCGCCAGCTGCTCGAACAGCAGCTCGTACTCCGGCAGCAGCTCGTCCAGCAGATCCAGGGTCGAGAAGCCGTGCCGCTTCGACGTCGGACCGACCTTCGACAGCAGGAGCAGCGACACGGGTCCCAACACGACGGGGCGCAGTTCGATCCCGCGGGCCTTCGCCCGCTCGAACTCGTCCAGCAGGGTCTCGGACCGCAGCGAGAACTCGGTGTTCTCGTCCAGTTCGGGCTGACGGTAGTGGTAGTTGGTGCCGAAGAACCGCACCAGCTCGAGCGGCGGGAAGTCCGGCCTGCCCCGTGCCAGGGTGAAATAGAAGTCCAGCGGATCGAGCTGGCTCTCGAGCGGCGCGAACCGCTCGGGCACCGCACCGAACAGCAGCGCGTTGTCGAGTACGTGGTCGTAGTAGGAGAACGTGTTGCCCGGGACCTGGGTCAACCCGGTCGCGGCGAGCTCACTCCACGTCTCCTCCTGGAGATCGCGGGCGACGGCGACGAGTTCGTCCTTCGTTCCCGTGCCGTGCCAGTAGGACTCGAGGGCACGCTTGAGTTCGCGGCGAGGTCCGATGCGGGGATACCCCAGGATGCTGGATCCGTATGCTGCGGTGCTGGACATGCGGTCGACCTTTCTGGGCACAGGTGCAGTCACCTACCTACCTGCTAGCTGGCCTTCTTGCCGGCACGGGCGTTGTCGCCGTACTCGTAGAAGCCCGCACCGGACTTCTTGCCGACCAACCCGGCCTCGACCATGCGGAGCAGCAGCGGCGGAGCCGAGTACAGGGGCTCCTTGAACTCTTCGTACATGGAGTCGGCGATGGACTTCACCGTGTCCAGGCCCACCAGGTCGGTCAGCGCGAGCGGACCCATCGGGTGCGCGAGGCCGAGAACGGTTGCCTTGTCGATGTCTTCCTTCGTGGCGAACCCGGACTCCACCATGCGGATCGCGGACAGCAGGTACGGCACCAGGAGGGCGTTGACGACGAACCCGGAACGGTCCGCGGACCGGACGACCTGCTTGCCCAGCACGTCACTCGCGAAAGCCTCGGCCCGCTCGGACACCGACTTGCTCGTCTTGAGCGTGGTCACCAGCTCGACGAGGGGAAGCACCGGAACGGGGTTGAAGAAGTGCATCCCGATGACCCGCTCCGGGGCCGTCGTGGCGATGCCCAGCTTCATGATCGGGATCGACGACGTGTTGGACGCCAGCACGGCGTTCGGATCCGTCACGACCTGGTCGAGTTCGGCGAAGATCTCGCTCTTCACCTTCTCGTCCTCGACGACGGCCTCCACGACGAGCTGCCGGTCCGCGAAATCACCGAGGTCGGAGGTGAACCGCAGCCGCCAGGCGGCCTGCTCCCGTTCCCGCTCGGTGATCTTGCCGCTGCTCACTCCGCGATCGAGCGAACGCAGGATGCGCGAACGCCCCGCCGCCGCAAGTTCACGGGTCTGCTCGAACACCAGAACGTCGACGTGCGCGCGAGCGCACACCTCTGCGATTCCGGCGCCCATGATCCCGGCGCCGATCACGCCGACGCGCTGAATCTTTTCGCTGGTCACGTCAGCTCCTTTTCGTCTAGTGGAGTC
>NZ_JBHUSF010000217.1:0-15298 GCF_042673295.1 Rhodococcus sp. NPDC057014 | reverse complement strand
GAACCAGGCCTGCGAGAACAGGTAGTGCTCGGAAGTCGGTGGACAGCAGCTCGAGCATCCGCGCCTTGGCGCGGCGGCCGCGGCCTTCAGTGGATTCGTTCACGGTCGGCGAGTTCAATGTTGTAGTCATCGCGCGGAGTTCACCCCTTCATTGCCGCCGACCATCGCATTGACGATGGTTTCGCCGGTCACTTCCTTTGACTTGTATTCAGCGACGATGCGTCCGAGTCGCAAAACGAGGACGCGGTCGGTGGCTTCGACGACGAACTGGTGGATGTCGTGAGAGATCACGAGCACCCCCATTCCCTCGTCGGCAAGGTTGCGAATGAGCTCGCTGACCTTCAGGGCGGCGGTGTGGCTCAGGGCTGCGGTGGGTTCGTCGAACAACACCACCGTCGGCGTCCACAGGATCGACCGTGCGATCGCGATATTCTGCCGTTGACCACCGGACATTGCACCGACGGGTCGGGTCAGCGAGATGCTGTCCAGTCGCATCCGCTTGAGCACCTCACGTGCTCGCTGCTCGGCCTGGGCGCGTTTGATGCGAGCACCGAACAGCCGGGGCCCGGCCAACTCCCGGCCGAGGAACAGGTTCTGTACGGCGTCGAGGTTGTCGCAGAGGGCGAGGTCCTGGTAGACGGTCTGGATGCCGAGTTCCTTCGCGTCGTTCGGTCCCTTGAGGTCCGCGGGCTGACCGCGGAAGAGGATCTCTCCCTCGTCCGGTCGGTAGATGCCCGACATCGTCTTGACCAAGCTCGACTTGCCGGCACCGTTGTCACCGACGAGGCCGACAACCTCACCGGCCTTGATCTGTAGGTCGACGTTGCTCAGGGCACGCACCCCGCCGAAGTGCTTGGAGATGTTGCGCAGTTCCAGCAGGGTTTCCCCCGGAACTGTGTGGGCAGCGTTGGTCTCGGGCGCCAATGTCATGTCCTTGTCCTCTCTCACAGATGTGTTTTGCAGACGTCGGACTGTTCCGCGCCTTGGCAGATTTGGTCCCAGGACCAGACGTTGAGGTTGACCGCGTCTCCGAGGGTGTCTTTGGTCATGTTCTGGACGGGAAGGAACACCGCCGGGAGCTGTGCGAACTGGTTGTCGACCTCACCGTTGACCATGTCCTGCGGCACGCCCTTGCCTTCGATGATCGAGGCGGTGACCTGCGCTGCGGCTTTCGCCTGAATCGACAGATCCTTGAAGATGGTGTTGTCGAGCTTGCCCTGGGCGATGAACTGCAGGGCATTGAGGTCGCCGTTCTGGCCGCCGGTGACGGGGATCTTGCCGACCAGGCCCTGCGAGGTCAGCGCCGCCACGATGCCGCCGGCCAGACCGTCGTTCATCGTCACGAACAGGTTGATGTTGTTGTTCTCCTTGGTCAGGCAGTCCTCGGCGAACGCCTGTCCCTGGACCGGGTCCCAGTTGGTGATGTTCTTGTCGCACGCGACCTGGATCTTGCCGCTGTCGATCAGCGGCTGCAAGAACTCGTCCTGCCCCTTCTGGTACTGGTTCGTCCCGTACTCGCCGGGGTTGCCCTTCACCCGCGCGATCTTCAGACCCTGACCGGGCATCGCGTTGATCAGCTCGGCCGCACGCTGACCCTGCTGGCGGCCGACGGAAAGGGCGTCGAACAGCACCTGGGCGTCGGCGGGGCCGCCGACCGCGTCGTGCTCGTAGAGCACCACCGGCACCTGCGCCTGCTTCGCGGCCGCGAGCGACCCGGCCGCCAGGTTGGCGTCGGCGGCGACCAGCACGATCGCCGAGGCACCCTGGGTGAGCGCGTCGTTGACCTGGTTCTGCTGCTTGGCCGGATCCCCCTCGGCGTTGAGCACCGTCACCGACGCATCCGGGGAGAACTGCTTCATGTAGTCGGTGAACAACGGCGCATCCCGCTGCTCGAACCGCGTGGTCGTCGAGTTCGGCAACAAGAAGAACACTTTCTTGCCGCCGTCGCCGGTGCCGCCGGCGGCACACCCGGCAAGGGTCAGCGAGGCCACCGCGAGTGCGGTGCCGAACGCGAGGAAACGTCTCCTCATGGAATTCTCCTGATTGACGGTGCTGAGATCTGTGCGCAGAGCGGTTCGCTGGATTGGTCGACAGGTGCGCTGTCCCGCTGTTGTAGGGGGCCCCTAACCGGTCACTGCAATCCTTTGCATAACTGCGTTGAGGTAAGTGTTGCCCACCTCTGGAACCGTGTCAAGGGTCACATAGGGGTCGGAGTTGGTTACGGATTACAGCGGCACCGCTCCCGTGCGTACCTGTTCGTGACCTCGGGGCCCGCCCAGGTCGTCAGTGCCTGAACGGATTTGTTCGAATCGCGCTGTGTCGCAATGGTGTGGCCAGTCCCGCGGAGCTGAGTCCGGCGAGGAGAAGGCCTGTCGTGCAGACGAGGGCGAAGCTGGTGCCCAAGGGCATCAGTCGTGCGAGAGCGCCGATGGCGACGACGGGCAGGATCATTCCGGCGTAGAAGGACAGGAACAGTCCCGCGAGGGTTTCTGCTCGCGCGTTGCTGTCGCCGAGTTGACCGCCCTGCGTCATGGCCGTCCTGAACAGCACACCGCCGCCGGCGCCCGCGACGACGCCACCGGCGGCGAAACCGAGCCCCGAGTTCATCGCCAGGGCCGCGACCAGCCCGAGGGTGCCGGCGGCGAACAAGGCCAGACCGACCGTGAGTTGGCGAGGGGCGGGCATCCGGCGCAGGCAGACTTGTGTCGTGCCGGCGGCGAGGAACATCACGGCGACCGCGCAGCCGCCGATCGCCGGTGCGGTGACCTCGAGCGTGGAGGCCAGGACGGCCGGTGCCAGCGCGCTGAAGCTGCCGAACAGGGTGTTGACCGCGAACACGGTGCCTGCCGCGGCGAAGTAGGCACCCCGGTGGTGTCGCGGCGCCCGAATATGCTGCACCGACCACGACCGGGGGCCGGGAGCAGGTGTGACGGTTTCGGGTAGCCGCAGGGCGCAGACAAGGGCCACCAGGAACAGGCCGAGGAACAGGGCGAAAGGCAGCGACAGGGGATGCGGTGCCCAGCTGGCGAGCATTCCCCCGGTGCTGGCGCCGATGCCGAAGCCACCGAGAGTCACCAGCGTCGAGACGACCTGGGCACGATCCTGCGGCTGGCCGGGTCGCGCTCGCCGGTGCAGTTCGAGAAGGTACGAGGCCGTCGAGGCGGTGATGATTCCGATGCCGATGCCCGAGATCAGCCGGGCGAGCAACAGCCCGGCCACGTCGGACCAGACCAGGAAGATCACGGCCGAGGTCGCCTCGATCAGCAGGGCCCCGATGAGAAGAGGTTTACGACCGAATCTGTCGCTGAGATTCCCACCGAAGAACAGGCTGGTGACCACCCCGACGGCGTAGATGGCAAAGATCAGGGTCACCGTCAGCGCATCGAGGCCGTCCCGCTGCTGGTACAGCGGCCACAACGCGGCAGGTGCCACCGGAAACGCCAGGGTGACCGCAAGGGTCGCTGCGGTCGCCCCGAAGGCGGTGAGCCGGTCACCGGGGAGGCGGCGTCGGTGCGCGGTCACCATGCTGTAGGGCTGGCCACGCCACCGCGCCGCCGATGTCGACCGCTGTCCGCCACTGTCTCTCCCGTCTGTCGTTTCCGGACACTGTCGTCCGCGGGGCTCGGATCACCCGCGCCGAACCCCGCGGCTGTCGACGTCAGGCGCCGGCGAACTCGAGCACGAACTTGTCCCCGGCTCCGCCGTGGATGTCACGGTAGGTTTGGATCCCCAGTTCGGGGGGGCGGCCGACCGTCGCACCGGGTAGCGGCAGTGCATTCGATTCGAACGCGGACCGGAGTGTGTCGAGAACCGCGGCACTGGCGACCGAGTCGTGCAGCAGCGAGTTGACGCCGACGATGGTTCCACCGCGCCGGTACAGATCGAGCACAGGGATGCACTCGAATCCGTTGGCGGGGGCCGCGATGACACAGATACGCCCGCCGGTCGCCAGCACGGAAACGGCGGAGGGCAGCCAATAGCCGGTGGTGTCGAAGACGACCTCCGCACCGTCGGTGAAGTGCTCACGCGCGGCGGCCGGGAATCCGTCCCGCTTCGTCAGGGCGATCGTCGCAACACCCTGTCGTGCGGCCTGCTCGAGGTGCGCGGGGCGGCGTGCGGCGACGGCGACGCGTGCCCCCCGGGCCTGAGCGAGGGCCAGAGCCGCCTTGCCGACGGCTCCCAGCCCGATGATGAGCACGGTGGTGTCGGTGTGGACGCCGCCGCGATCGAGAGCTTCGAGTGCGGTGAGGTAGGGGACGCCGCAGCTGGCGGCCTGGCCGAAGGTGAGGTTGTGTGGCTTGCGGGATACTCCGGCTGCCGGCACGGTGAGGAATTCGGCGTGCGACCCGTCGCGGGTGAAGCCGAGTTCCTTTCCGCTGCCCCATACCTCGGTGCCGACCAGGTGGGTGGGGCCGTCGACCACCACGCCGGAGAAGTCGCGCCCGGGGGTC
Source organism: Rhodococcus sp. NPDC057014 (assembly GCF_042673295.1). Taxonomy (NCBI): domain Bacteria; kingdom Bacillati; phylum Actinomycetota; class Actinomycetes; order Mycobacteriales; family Nocardiaceae; genus Rhodococcus; species Rhodococcus sp. NPDC057014. The sequence continues at coordinate 10,847 of NZ_JBHUSF010000217.1, read as the reverse complement.
CGCGGCAGGGTCGTGTACGAGAACTTGCCGAGGACGTTCTTCACATCGCTCGGGTTGACACTGGCCGCGTGCACCTTCACCCGGACCTCGTCCTGCGCGGGGACGGGAGCGGGTATCTCGTCATAGCTGAGGGAGTCGAGCGTCCCGGTGCGGGCGAATCGTAATGCTTTCATTGGTCCTCTTCGGGCTGCTGGCGCGCGATCGAGCACAGCCGGGCGGTGGATATCGAGAGTGGGTGTCGGGTTCAGGCCGGGGCCGCCGCGAGGCGTTTGGCGAAGGCGCGGCGGGTGCGCCATTCCTTGACTTGCGGGCTGTCGGTGAGGAATTCGACGAGCAGCACGACCAGCAGCAGGGTGCCGGTGGCCAGTGATCCCACGTAGGTCGGTGCCCCGATGGAGGAGAACCCGGAGACGAGGAACTGGACGGTGAGGATGCCGATTCCGACGCCGAACATCGTGCCGCGGCCGCCGTAGAGGCTGATGCCTCCGACGAGGGCGGCCGTGACGCCGGTGAGCAGCAACGCCTCGAAGGAGAAGGGGGCCGCCGCACCGGACTTGAGCGAGGCCATCGCCCCGGCGAGGCCGGCGCACCCGCCGGAGATCCCGAACGCGAGGATCAGCGGCCGCATGGTGGACAGCCCGGCCGCGCGAGCCTCGTTGCGGCCGCCACCGAAGGCGTACAGTTCACGTCCCCAGGTGGTGTAGGCGAAGACCAGTCCGATGGCGGTGAGCACGATCAGGGTGATGATGCTGAACGGTGAGAAGATCCAGAGTCGCTGCATCAGTGCGTCGCTCATCGTCAGCCGCGCGAGGGGCATCTGTACCGGCGTCGGTGCCAGCGCATACGCCACCCCCCGCATGCCGATGAGCGTGGCGATGGTGAAGACCAGGGAATTGATACCGGTCTTGCCGACGATGTATCCCTGAACGATGCCGTAGACGATCGCGAGCGCCACGGTGAGTGCGACGCACCCGACCAGGCCCAGGTGCGAGGTCTTGACCGCGATGATGCCGGCGACGGCGGCAACCGAGCCCACCGACAGATCGAGTTCGCCGACGATCATCGTGGCCGCCAGTCCCGCCGCGATCAGGCCGACGAGGGCGAACCCTTCGAGCATCGCGTAGAGGTTGTTCATCGAGGCGTAGTCGGGATTGCCGATGGCGAAGACCATCCAGACGAAAATGAGGATCCCGATCCGACCGATGAGGGTCGAGGTGAAGAAGCGGTAGGTGTTCACTTCGCCTTCTTTCGCATGAGATGGAACCCGACGACGGCGACGGCGACGACGAGTCCCTGGATGACCAGCCGCTCGCCGTAGGGGAACTGACTGATCAGCATGTAGTTGGTCAACAGGGCGATGAAGATCGCACCGAGGGCGGTCCGCAGGGTGGAGCCCTCGCCGCCACCGATGGCCGTGCCTCCGATCAGGACCGCCGCGACGACGTCGATGTTCAGACCGTCGAAGTTGGTCGTCTTGGCCTGGGTGACCTGGGAGATGAGCAGGATCCCGCAGATGGCGGCGAAGACGGCGGCGATGATGAACGAGCGGATGATCACCGATGCGACCTTGAGCCCACTGGCCTTGGCGGCCTCCCGGTTTTCGCCGAGAAGCATGACCGATCGGCCGAAGGTGGTCTTCTTGAGCACCACCATGGTGACGGCGACGAGCACGGCGAAGATGATGACCTGAATGGGAACGCCGAGAGGTCGGGAGGTGCCCAGCCAGTTCGCGGTGTCGGTGTGGGTGTTGATGGTGCGGTTCGCGGTGATGACGCTGGCCAGGCCCAGGATCGCGGCACCGGCGCCGAGCGTGGTCACGATTGCGTTCATGCCCAGCGCGACGACTGCACCCTGAATGACGCCGAGGACGACCGCCACCACAAAGGTGACCAGGATGGCCGGAAGCAGCGGCCATCCTGCCGCCAGCGACATCGCGAACACGATTCCCGAGAAGATCGCGGTCTGCTCGGTCGAGAGCGAGACGAAGTTGCCCGACAGCGTCAGAAACGTCATGCCGATCGCCGCGATGCCGGTCAGGGCCGCCGCGCGCAGGACCGTGATCAGGTTGTCCATCGACAGGAACGTCGGCTGGGTGAGCTGCCCGTACACGAGCAAGGCGACGACCGCGGTGATCAGGACGATATTGACGATCGAGCCCGACCGCAGCTTTCCGGTCCGAGTGGGTGGATTCGCGTTGCTGGCCAGGGTCTGAACGGCGGTCATGAGGATGCCCCTAGAGTCTGAGTGGTGCCGTGGTGCTCTTGGCTGTGCGTGACGTCGCGCATGACCGAGGCTTCGGTGACCTCGCCGGCCGGAACGCATCGGACCAGGCGTCCGCGGTAGAACGTGGCGACAGTGTCCGCGAGCCCGATCACCTCGGGTAGGTCGCTGGAAACGAAGATGATGGTCATGCCCTCGTCGGCGAGCTTGCGGAGATGTCCGTAGATCTCGGCGCGCGCGCCCACGTCGACTCCTCGCGTGGGCTCTTCTACGAGCAAGATGTTCGGCTCGATGCCGAGCCATTTGCCCAACGCCACTTTCTGCTGGTTTCCACCGGAAAGGTTGCCGGCGAACGAATACAGCCGTTTCGGGTCGATGGTGAACTTCCCGCAGATTCCCTTGGCCATGGCGACTTCATCGGTCGCCGAGATCCATCCGGCGGAGCTCACCCGGTCCAGTGATGCGGAAGTGAGGTTGTGCAGGATCGTCTTGTTGGCGAAGATCCCGTCGCGTTTGCGGTCGTCCGAGCAGTACGCGACACCGGCCAGCATCGAGGTACGGGCGGAACGATGGGTGATGTCGGTGCCATCGACGGTGATCGTCCCGCTGGTCGTCTGCGCGACACCGGCGATGGCGCGCAGCACGGTGGGAGCGCCCGAGCCGAGCTGGCCGCCGAGACCCAGGATCTCCCCGCGTCGGGCCCGCAGCGACACCGGCGCTTCGAGTCCGACGGTTTCCAGGGCGTTGACCTCGAGCCGCACATCGCCGAAAGTGGTTGCGCGGGGAGGGAACATCTCGCCGAGGCGGCGGCCGAGCATCTTCTCGACGAGGGTTTCGATCGACAGACTCGACAGTGCGACCGGCTCGGAACTCTTGCCATTGCGGAAGACGGTGGCGCGATCACCGATCTCGAACACTTCACCGAGTCGGTGGCTGACGTAGATCACCGCTCGGCCGGAGTCGGCGAGCTGGCGCACGACCCGCTTGACCCGCACGATCTCGACGTCGGACAGCGCCGCGGTCGGCTCGTCGAGGATGAGGATACGGGCGTCGCGGGCGAGCAGGCGTGCGATCTCGACCAGCTGCATCTCACCGACCGAGAGCGAACTGACGTAGGTTCGCGGGTCGATGTGGTCGAGACCGACCTGGTCGAGATAGGGGCGGGCGGCAGCGGCCAGGCGTTTGCCGGTCCACAGTCCGGAAAAGGTGCCGCCGAAGAAGATGTTCTCGGCTGCGGTCAGCGTGGGCACCAGGCTCAGTTCCTGCTGGACGACCGCGATACCGGCGGCACGCGATGCGGCCGCCGATCCGAGGTTGGTCGGCTTGCCGTCGATGGTGATCGTGCCGGAGTCGGGTGTCACCAACCCGGAGAGGACCTTCACGGTGGTCGACTTGCCGGCGCCGTTCTCGCCGAGCAGCGCCATGACCTCGCCTGCTCGCAGTTCGAAGGACACATTGTCGAGGGCTTGGACCGGCCCGTATCGCTTCGAGATACCGGACATGGTCAGCAATGGCTGGCTGTCTTGTGTCATCGGGAGACTCCACTATCGGTAAGTGCGCGGGAAGGGGGAATTGTTTCTGCGGCTCTCATCGAACGAGACATCCTCAGTACGTGCACAATTCGCGCATGTTGTAGCCCCACAGGTGAGTGTCGTCGAGGGTCGTCGCGTTCGCGGCCTGGTCGTCGGAGAAGGTCACCGGAGGATTGGGGATGTAGTTGAAGCGGCTGACCTGCGCCTGCTGGGTGGGCGTGTCGGGCTGCGCCGGTGCGTCCACCTCACCGTCGGTGACCTGCGCGCCGGTGGTCAGGTAGCGGTTGACGACATCGGCGACGTACAGGCCCTCGAGCTTGGCGGCCTGCAGGCCGGTCCCGAACTGCTTGCCCTGCGCGACGCCGGTGAGGTCACCGGTGCAGTTGCCGCCCACCACCATCACGTCCTTCCCGGGGGTGTATCCCGCCTCCTCGAGGGCGCGAATGGCACCGGTCGCCAGGGCGTCGTTGTGGGCGTAGACGAAGTCGATGCCCTTCGCCTTGTTGGCCGCGATGAGCTGGGACGTGGTCTTGTAGCCGGTTTCGTTGTCGAATCCCGCGTACTCGGAGGCCACGATGTCGAACGGCTCGGCCGCGGACGCATCCCGGAACCCCTGGCTGCGCGCGTCCGACGCCTGATAGCCGGCCTCGAACTTCACTTCCAGGACATTGCCCGCGGGACTGGACAACGGCCGCACGCGCTCGAGCTGCTCCCGGGCCTTCATCATCAGCTCACCCGACGTCTCGCCGTTCAGGTAGTCGTTGACCCCCGCGTAGAAGGTCATGAATTGCTGTGCCTCCCCGACCGGTGGCTGGTTGGCCACCACGGTGGGAACTCCGCTCTTGTACAGCTGGCGCAGCGACGCGAAACCGGACTTGGCATCGGCCGGCCAGAAGATGAACAGATCAGGCAGTTTTGCGGTCGCCAAGGCCTGCTGGACCTGGACGTCCTGCTCCGACTGGTCGAAGTTGTTCTCGACGATCTTGACCGAATAGCCCAGCTCACCGGCTTCGTTCTTGAAGCCGCGTTGCCATTCGGCGAGATAGTTGTTCGAGCTCGACGGCATCAGAACAACGATGCGTTTTTGACCCTCGCTGGCGTCGGAGTTTCCTCCGCATGCTGTCGCCAGCAGTGCCACCACTACAGCGATCACGGCGGCCACCGCCCCGGTCCTGCGTGACGCCCTCATATGCGCTACCTCTCTCACTGCACGACAGTGTGATCCACGTCTATGGGCTACGACACTAAAGCTCACTACAAACGATTGCAATAGGGAGATGTGATTCGTTGCGTAATCGGCGAGGGACGCGATGGTCCGGGCGTAAGCCCAGGTGAGCGGGGTGCGGGCACGACGAAGCACCCGCACGGGGTGGGGTCCGTGCAGGTGCGCCGACTGGATATGGGAGCGGCGGGATGGGAGCTGCCCCCGCGAGTGTGAACCGACGCGGGGGCAGCAGTCTGTGACCGAGGATCACCGTCTCTCCGCCGCTGTCGTGTGCTCGTGACCGAACGAGCGGGGGACGGCGGAGCGGGGTGGTGAAACTCAGACCAGGATCTGGAAGGGGTTCTCGATGATGCCGATGAAGGCGCGCATCCACTCGGCCGCGGTGGACCCGTCGACCGGACGGTGATCGACGGACAGCGTTACGTGCATGACCGTGGCGACCGCGAGCTCGCCGTCGACGACGACCGGCTCCTGCCGTGCCGCGCCGACCGCCAGGATGGCTGACTGCGGCGGGTTGATGATCGCCGCGAACTCTTCGGTGCCGTACATCCCGAGATTGGAGACGGTGAAAGTGCCACCTTCGAGTTCGCTCTGCTGCAGTTTCCCATCCCGCGCACGCTGCGCGAGATCGCTTGTGTCCGCGGCGATGGAGGAGACGCTGCGCCGCGCCGCATCACGGACCACCGGTGTGACGAGCCCGCGTGCGGAGGCTACGGCGACCGAGATGTCGACGGTGTCGAACGAACGTGTCGCCTCCTCGGTCCAGATCACGTTCATCGCAGGGACGAGGATGTGGGCGCGCGCCGCGGCCTTGACGACCAGGTCGTTCACGGACACCTTGCTCGGCGACGCCTCGTTGATCTGCTTGCGCACGGCCAAGAGTTGGTCGACGCGGCAGGTTCCGCGGACATAGAAGTGCGGGGCGTTCTGCTTGCTCTCGGTGAGCCGGGTGGCGATTGCCTTCCGCAGACGCGAGTGCGGCTCGTCGGTGTAGCCCGAGGCCACCGGTGTCGGGGCCGGCGCGGCGACCGGTGCGGTGTTCGCCGGGGCCGGGGGAGCGGGTGGTGTCTGCGGCGCCGGGCCGCCGGCAAGGAGCTTGTCGATGTCGCGGCGCACGATCCGTCCGCCCGGGCCGGTTCCGGTGACCTGAGCCAGGTCGAGACCGGCCTCCCCGGCGAGCTTACGGACCAGGGGAGTGGCGAACAGCCGCCGGCCGTGACCGTTGGTGGACGCCAGTGCCGGAGCGCCGGCCTGGGGTTCGGTGGTCGAGACCGGCGTGGGTTCGGTCGAGGGATTCGCGAACGACTCCTCGGCGGCGACACCGAGTTCCCGCAGGACGGTGTCGAGATCGGACACGGTTTCGCCCTCGGCACCGGTCAGGGCGATCGGAGCGCCGACCTCCACCGAGGTACCCGGGTCGACGAGATACTTGATGATGACACCGGCGGTCTCGGCCTCGATGTCGACGGCGGCCTTGTCGGTTTCGACGGTCGCGATCGCGTCGGCCTGTGCGTACGGGGTGTTCTCCGGGATCTGCCATTCGGCGAGGATCGCCTCGGTCGAGTCGGCAGCCACACCGGGCATGCGGAGCAATGTGGGCATGTCTCAGGACTCCAGGATTTCGGTCAGCTTGGCGGTGACCTCGTCGGACTGTGCGATGGCGGCGCGTTCGAGGACCTTGCTGATGGACGGTGAGGCTTCTCCGCCGGTGACCCGTTCGATGGGGTGATCGAGCCAGTCGAAGAATCGCCGCTGAATTTCGTCGGCCAGCCAGGTGCCGTAGGAGGTACCGATTGCGCCCTGCTCGGCGATGACGATCCGGTTGGTCTTCTTGACGCTGGCTTCGATGGTGTCCCAGTCGATGCTGGCGCGGTCGAGCCAGCGCAGGTCGATGACGTCGGCGTCGAATCCGCCCTCGTCGACCGCGTCGAGGACGTACTTGGTCATGGCCAGGTAGGTGATCACGGTGACCGCGGATCCCTCACGGCGCAACGCAGCCTTGCCGATGGGCAGCAGGTAGTCGAAGTCGTCGACCGGCGCGTCGCCCTTGGCGTTGTACAGGTCGACGTGTTCGAGGACGACGACCGGGTCCTTGCAGCGCAGCGCGGTGTTCATCAGGCCGACGTAGTCGAACGGGGTCGACGGCGCCACGATGCGCCAGCCGGGGGCGGTGGCGAAGATGCCGGCCGGGTCCATCGAGTGCTGGGAACCGTATCCGGTGCCCATCGCGACCTTGCTGCGCAGCACGAACGGCACGTCGTTTTCGCCGCCGAACATGTGCCGTGCCTTGCCGATCTGGTTGAACAGCTGGTCGGCGGCCACCCACATGAAGTCGGCGTACATGAACTCGACGATCGGCTTGTAGCGGCCGTCCAGGGCCATCCCGCCGCCGAGGCCGGTGAAGGCGTTCTCGCTGATCGGGGTTCCGAGGATCCGGTCGGGGAACTTCTCGGCCAGCCCGCGGGTGGCTCCGTTGGTGCCGCCGTTGAGCCGGTGGATGTCCTCACCCATGATCACCACGGAATCGTCGGTTTCCATCTGACGTCCGAGGACGCCGGCGATGGACTCGACGAACTTCGACTGGGCGATCTCGCCGCCGAAGGTGTCGCGGTCGACGAACTGCACCCCGTCGAACTCCGAGAGATCGCCGCGCACACCGACATCCCGGAAGTCGGGGTCGGGCCACTCGTCCGGCTTGATGCGCCGCTGGCCGGGCTTGCCGCCGGGCAGCGGCTCGAGGATGACGGCGCCGAGTTCGGCCATCACGGCCTTTGCGCGGACCGAGACCTGCTCGATCTGGTCGGCGTCGAGGATTCCGCGGCGCTGCAGGTGCCCGGAAAGCTGCTCGATGGGATCGCGGTGGCGGTAGGCCTTCTCCTCGTCCTTGCTGCGGTAGCCGAAGGCGCTGCCGGGGAAGGCACCGTTCTGGTGGAAGTAGCGGTAGACGTCGACCTCGATCATGGTCGGGCCCTTGCCCGAGCGCATGTGCTCGAGTGCTTCGTTCATCGCGGTGTGGACGGCGAGCACGTCCATGCCGTCGACCTTCCAGCTGGGAATGTTGAAGCCCAGGCCGCGCGCGGACAGCCGCGGTTCGGCGGTCGCCTCTTCGACGTTGGTCGAGACGGCATAGCGGTTGTTCTCGATGAAGAAGCAGATCGGGAGCTTCCACGCGGCGGCGAGGTTGAACGTCTCCAGGGTGGATCCGATGTTGATCGCGCCGTCGCCGAAGTAGGTCACCGCGACCGCGTCGGTGCCGGCATGACGGTGGGCCCAGGCGTAGCCGGCGGCCAGCGGCACTCCACCACCGACGATCGCGTTGGTGCCGATCGCGCCGGCTTCTTCCCACTGCAGGTGCATGGACCCGCCCCGGCCATGCCCGAATCCGCGGGAGAGGCCGCAGATCTCGGCGAGGCTGCGCAACAGGACCGTGCGGATGTCGTCGGTGAGGTCCTCGCGCGGGTCGATGCCCTTGGGGGCGACGTGATGCAGCGCCTTGGCCAGGAACTGGTGGTGCCCACGATGGGATCCATTGACCGAGTCATCGGAGGTCAGCGGAAGGACGGAGCCTACCGCGCCGCCCTCCTGCCCGATGCTCGAGTGCGCCGGGCCGTGGATCAGGCCCTGTCCGGCGAGGTCGAGGACGTATTCCTCGAAGACCCGGATCAGGGTGAGGTGGCTGAGCATGTTCTCGAGCAGTTCGGGTGCGGCGGCATCCCAGTCGTCGATGGTCGTGGCGACCTCGACCCACGGGGACGCGGGTTCCAAGGGGGTATGGGTGCTCATGAAGTCTCCAAGCAGATTGAGTCGGCCGTCACACCATACCCACACATTGGATCCAAAATCTAGTTCTTGCTCGTTAAAACCCGAGGAGTATGGTGATGAATGCGCCAAAATGGTGCCATTACGTGTTTTGACTGAGTTTGGAGTGATGGAATGAGCCCCACCGGCGTCGGCCTACCCGGAGTGCAACGACTCGACCATGTCGGCATTACCGTCCCGGACCTCGAACAGGCGCGGCGCTTCTTCGTCGACGTGCTCGGCTGCGAGTACATGTACACCCTCGGCCCCTACCTGGACGAGCAGGGCAACTGGATGCACGAGCACCTGAACGTGCACCCCCGTGCGGTGATGAATCAGCTGCACTTCTTCCGGTGCGGCGGGGCCGCGGTGTTCGAGGTCTTCGAATACAGCGCCCCCGATCAGGACACCGTGCCGCCGCGAAACAGCGACGTGGGCGGGCACCACGTCGCCCTGTACGTCGACGATCTGGACAAGGCCGTCGACTACCTGCGTGAGAACAACATCACCGTGCTGGGCGAACCCACCGTCAGCAAGGGCCCCAGCGAGGGCCAGCGCTGGGTCTACTTCCTGTCTCCGTGGGGCATGCAGTTCGAGCTAGTGTCGTATCCGAACGGCAAAGCATTCGATCGTCAGAACTAAAAGGCGGAAGACCGAACGTGTTGAAGGAAGAACCTGCCGCGGCGAGCGGCAGCGAAGCCGCCAGCGAACGCGTCGCGAAGCACCTGCGCGCACAAATTCTCAGTGGCGCAATCGGTCCCGGTGAACGCATTCGACAAGAGGACATCGCCGAACAGTTCGGTCTCAGCCGCCTGCCCGTCCGCGAGGCCCTGCGCATGCTCGAAACCGAGGGGCTCACCGAGCTGCAGGCCAACAAGGGGGCGCGGGTACCCCACCTGACCATGAGCGAGGTCGATGTCATCTACCGCATGCGGGAGTCCCTCGAACCGCTCGCACTCGCCGAGAGCCTGCCGCTGCTCGATGCCGCCGACATCGACCGCCTCGAGTCCATTCAGGACCGGATCGAGGACAACACCGACATCCAGGGGTTCCTCGACCTCGATCGAGAGTTCCATCTGCTGAGCTATTCCGGATGCACGGTCGAACCACTGTCGTCGTATGTCGTGCGGCTGTGGAACACCACCCAGCACTACCGGCGGGCGTTCGTTGCCCTGTCCGGGCCCGGACGCATGTGGATCGTCAACGCCGAGCACCGACTGCTCCTCGACGCCATCGCCCGCCGCGACGACGTCGACGCGGGGAGCATCCTGCGCGGACACATCCGCCGCACCCGTATCGAACTCACCCAACATCCAGACATCTTCGGACCCGACAAGTGAGTCGCGCGCGAATCTGAACGCGCTCGCGCACAACGGTATCCGATGCAGAACCAGGGAGACCTCTATGCCCTCACACTATGACGTCGTTGTCCTCGGAGCCGGTCCCGGTGGGTACGTCGCTGCTATCCGCGCGGCACAACTGGGACTGAGCACTGCCATCATCGAGCAGAAGTACTGGGGTGGTGTGTGCCTGAACGTGGGCTGCATCCCCTCGAAGGCTCTTCTCCGCAATGCCGAACTTGCGCATCTGTTCACAAAAGAGGCCAAGTTGTTCGGTATCTCGGGTGAGGCGTCCTTCGACTTCGGCGCCGCGTTCGACCGCAGCCGCAAGGTTGCCGAGGGCCGCGTCAAGGGCATCCACTTCCTGATGAAGAAGAACAAGATCCCCGAGTACGACGGCAAGGGCACCTTCACCGACGCCAACACCATCGAGGTCGCGCTGACCAAGGGCGGCACCGAGACGATCACGTTCGACAACGCGATCATCGCCACCGGCAGCACCACCAAGCTGCTGCCCGGCACCGAGCTGAGCAAGAACGTCGTCACCTACGAAGAGCAGATCATGACCCGGGACCTGCCCGGTTCGATCCTCATCGTCGGCGCCGGCGCCATCGGCATGGAGTTCGGGTACGTGCTGAAGAACTACGGGGTCGACGTCACCATCGTCGAGTTCCTCGACCGCGCGCTGCCCAACGAGGACGCGGACGTCTCCAAGGAGATCGAGAAGCAGTA
>NZ_JBHUSF010000216.1:0-15349 GCF_042673295.1 Rhodococcus sp. NPDC057014 | reverse complement strand
GGAGAACGTGCGGTGTTTGACGATCGTGTACCCGTTGGTGAACTCGATGTCGTTGTCGGTGCCGAACCCGAAGGTGTTGGTCACCCGCTTCGACGTCGCGTACACCCACCAGCGCTGGTCACGGCCGAACAGATAGCACCCTTGGCGCATCCAGATAGCGGTACCGGGCCGGCGGCGCCAGCCGAAACCCGGTCGAGGAACGCCTCCTTCGACCGTGCGCCGTCGAGGGAGGCGTCCCGCCACGTTGGAGCTGCAGTTCAAGATCCTGCGCCTGCGAGCGTGGTCAGGTCTCGTCGGGAAGGACTTGGTCGGGGCGGTCGATGTCGCCGCGCCAGGCACCGGTTTCCGTGCCGCGCGCTTCGATGAACTCCTTGAACTTCGTCATGTCGGTCTTCACCCGGTGGGTCAGGACACCGAGCTTGTCGGCGACGTTCTCCACCACACCGTCCGGGTCGATATCCATCTGGGCGGTGACCCGGGTGTGGGTGTCGTCGAGTCGGTGGAAGGTGATGACCCCAGCATGGTCGGGGCCGACATCGGATTTCCATGCCACCCGTTCCTCGGGGTGTTGCTCGGTGATGGTGGCGTTGAATTCGCGTCGTTGTCCGGCAATCTCGAGTACCCAATGGGTGGTGGTGGAATCGATTTGCCGGATCTCTTTCACCCCTTCCATGAACTGCGGGAAGGACTCGAACTGGGTCCATTGGTCATAGGCGACGCGGATCGGGACGGCGACGTCGACTGCTTCGGTGATTGTGCTCATGGTCTGCCGCTTACCCGCTCCTGCCGGTCCTACGCGTCACGGACCCGCAGAGACCTGCCTCGGCACCGTTCAGTATTCGCGAAACCCGGACGAGTGGTGGGATTGTCCGGGTGGGGTAGCTGGGATGCAGCGAGCAAGACCCAGCCGGGGACCGGCGCGTCGATGGCCGCGATTCAGTGCCGACTGATGGCGAAGGAAAGACCAGGGGTCTGATGGAGGGGCAACATCTCGATCCGTCACAACATCGTGCACCTGCTGTTGGTGCCGTTGGCATCGCCACGGCCCCAACACCGGTGCGACTCAGGCGGTCGTGCTCGGCGGCGGCACCATCCATCAAGTAGCGGGCTCGTCATCGCCTTGGACAGTGCCGTGAACTTCGCCCGATATCGACGCTGCCACCCGTACGTGCCCCACTGCTTCACTCGAATCCGATCGACAGACTCAACTCGCGTGTGGCCTGAGATCTCGGTTTCTGGGAGTCCCGCGACTCGAGCGGAACCACCGGCCGGGTTTCCGGTTCCTGAGACCGGCAGAGACTTTCGGACATCCCACGCTGCCACCACAGGTCCAACGAACTTGGGTCCGGCCGCTGGATCGGATCGTCTTCCGGCCCGACATCGGGGCAGCTTCCGCCACGTCAGTGGTGCTTGTCGGTCGGAATTGTCTCTACGCCCGGCGGCGGGGTCTCGGCCCGGGCGAGTTCGGCTACCCGGCCCGCCAGTTCGTCGGTCAGAGTCGTGTCGGGTTCGTCGCTCGCCGCACCTGCGAACTGGGTGATGACGGAGGCCGTGGCAGAGGCGGGGTCGGCGGTGCCGGTGGGGACGGTCTGCTCGGGCCGGGGCGGCGAATCGATGTCTCCGAGGTGCTGGGCGAGTACGTCGGTGTCGAGTTGTTGTGCCGCCTTCTTGCTCAGTTCGGTGTTTTCGGCGCTCGCGGACCGGGGAACCGTTTCGATGTCAGCGGCAGTGACACTCGATGCGGGGGAGTTGTTGTCCCGGTCGGATGCCCTGCCGGAGGTGCTGGTTCGCTGGGGTGTGGTGTCGGTGACCCGGTGAGCAGGGCCCCGGGGGTCGAGAACGGTCCCGATGACGCTATCGAGCAGGCAGAGGCCGTCCCGATAGAGGCGGCGGGCAGGTGAGAAGGGTGCCAGGCGTGCGATTACCTGGTCGTCGATCAGATGGAGGGGGTAGCGCACGATCGCGTACTGCACGCGGAGAATGGTCAGGGGTAGTGCGGTGAGGATGTTCATGAGGCCTCGGTGTTCGGGTGACAGGTCAGGACTTGGGGGGTGTCACCGCCGGGGGTTTCGGCGGCAGGTCGCACCAGTGTGGCTTCGGCGCGTGCCTCGAGGGTCGCGGAACCACCCGCAGGGTAATCCCCTTTTCGCTCGTAGCTTTCGCGCCTGGACGAGTGGCCGGGTCAGTCGCGACCCGCGGACCCCTTCCTCCTGCGTTTGTTGTGCAGGACGAAGGCGATGACGCCGACCAGGATGAGAATTCCGATGAGTTCCACAGCAAGCGGATACCCGCTTGGTGTGATCTCCACGCGGGTCGGCGAGTAGCAGCCTCGTGGGTTTCCGTATCGCGTTCACTGCGTATGCAGTTGCGCCCGTCGGGTCCGGTCGTTGGTGGGTTTCCCATCTCACCAGTGCGCGAACGGGGTGCAGGTTGCGCCATCACCGGTGCGGGTACACGGACGCTCAGCAGTCCCGGCGGCGACGAGGAGCATGTGTAGTGGAAGATCAGTCGGTTCCCACCATGACCTGTACCCGACCGAACGGCCATCCCGTCCTCGCCCCGGCGGTGCAGCACGGCACGGCCACCGCGTCGTGCCGCGCAGAGATGCTGGAGGCGCTGTTCGCGGCGTTGCCGCAGCCGCTGTGTGTGTTCGATGATCAGCGCGAGATGCTCTTCGCCAACCCCGCGTCCGCCAACCTGGTCGGATATCGGGTGGAGCAACTGGTCGGTGACTACGAATGGTTGCTGTTGCCATCCGACACTCCCGGATGGCGCCGATTCCTACGAGACACCCACGGCGGCAGCGCCTCCCGCGCCGCATTCTTCCGCCTCCGCCTCCGCCACCGCAGCGGCGACTGGTTGTGGGTCCGTGCCGCGGCATCCGCGTTCACGGTCGGCAGAGCGTATCTGACCGCGGTGACGTGGCAGGACTGCAGCGGAGGCCTCTGTGAAGATCCGCGGACGATCTTCACCGGAGCCTGAGCAGATCCGATATCGATTGCGGCGGAGACCCGATGACGCGTGATCACAGGGTCGGCGGCGGGAGACTCAGGGCTGGGCCTCGTCCGTAGTCACCGGGCTCACAGTTTCAAAGATCGCCGGCGGAGGGGGCCGTAGGTGATCAGTTCTCGCTCCTCGAAGGCGTGCAGCTATTCTTGCACGGGCCTCGGTGCCAGCGACGATGAAAGAGTTCGGCGTTGGCGAGGATGTCGGCGAAGTGCTCGGCGGGGAAATCGATGCTGCGGACAGAAGCTACCGGGGCTGTGATTCGGCGCAAACCGTCCCTGGTCACATCGATCTCGAAAAGCGGGCGTCTTGCGGGTTCGACGACCCGGTTAAGGACGGTGGGGAGGGGGGTAAACCGGTATGACGACAGTGCCGTGTGCGCTGGGACCGGCGATGCACGTCACCCGACCCATGTGAGGTAGTCATGTCGACCGATGCGATCGTGCTCCTGAAGAACGACCACAAACAGATCCGGAAATTGTTTCGCGATTTCCGCGGTGCCGGATCAGGTGCGGAGGTGGAGAAGGGCCGTATCGTGGACAAGATCATCGAGGCCTTGACGGTGCACACCTACATCGAGAACGAGGGCATGTACCCGAAGGTCCGTGACCTCGCCCCGGACCTCGAGGACGACATCCTCGAATCCTACGAAGAACACCATGTCGCCGACGTGCTGGTCGTCGAACTGGCCGCAATGACACCGGACGACGAGCGGTTCGACGCGAAAACCACCGTGCTGATCGAGAACGTCGAACACCACATGGAAGAAGAAGAGCAGCAGTGGTTCCCCAAGGTGCGAGAAGAGCTGGGACGGAAAAAGCTCCAGGAAATCGGTGAAGGGTTGCTCGAACTGAAGGAGAAGGCGCCGAGGTCTCCCGCCCAACCGTCGGCGTTGAAGAAGACGGTCGACGCGGTCCTGAAATAAAGGGCGGGGGACGCGCGGAAGGTACACGACGACTGGACCTGGCAGAGCGGATCCACGACACAGTGCGGACAGTCCTCGTGGGCATGCCGTTTCAGACCGCCGCCACCTTCGCAGGCAACGCCCGGGTCTTTCATCCGCGCGGCCTGGTTGCCACCGGACGCATGAAGTTGAGCACCGAGTGGTGGACGGTGGAGTCGGGGACACCGATCGAGATGGTGGCGAGGTTGTCCAGGGGAGCGGGAACACCGACCGGCGTGCCCGACATGCTCGGGCTCACCATCAAAATTCCACTCGCCGTGCCGGGAACACAGTGGGATCTGCTGTTGGCCAGCTCCGGCGCCTCGGCGGTGACCAGGCCTCGGCGGTGACCAGGATCCGTCCGCTCCCTGCCACGGGGTGGGACAGTGCCCGCTACCGCAGCCTGAGGCCCTATTCGTCGAACGGTGCGGACACCAGATGGGTCCTGGCCGTTCCCGTCGGCCCGCATCCCGCCTCGACATCGCTGGCGAGTTGCGCGACACGATCGCCGCCGCGCCACCGAGGTTTCGGCTCGACCTGGTGTCGGTGACCGGTCCGCCAGTTCCCGCCGGGCAGGTAACGCTGACACAGGTCCAAGACCTCCCGGACGACGAGCACCCACCCTTCGACGCGGTGCGAAACCGGCCACCGCGGTTTGACGCTGCGCCCCGAGTGGCTTGCGGGGGTGCGGATCGGCGCCTATCGGGGAAGTCGCCGCGGCCGCGGCGCCCGCCTATAGATCTCATCTCCGAGTGTCACCTCGAGCGTTCAGCTGTGCTGACGGCCGCGGATCACCACGATCTCTTCGGTGCGCTGATCGGCGGTGATGATTCCGCGGGCTGCGAGCATGTGCCGGCGTGCGGTCAGGACGGGTCCGAAGGGAATCTCCCGTCGAGCGACGACGTCGACAGCCAAGCCCTGCTCCTCGAGCATGACGTGGGTCTTGTCGACCCGGCTCAGTGTCGACTGGGCGAGAAGCAGTGTTCCTCCGGGTGCGAGGACCTCCGGGGCCTGGGCGCAGATCCGGTCGAGTAGCGCTCGCCCGTCGGTGCCGGCGTCCCACGCCTGCGCCATGCCGGTGTCGGGAAGCCGGTCATCGTGGGCGGGCACGTAGGGCGGGTTGGAGATCACCAGGTCGAAGTATTCTGCGCGGACGGGTGCGGTGAGGCTTCCCTGCAGCACCCGAATCGTGTGCCGGTGTATCCGAGCGTTGATGCGGGCGGTGAGCACGGCGCGGCGAGAAATGTCGATCGCGGTGACACTGCTCGACCCCAACTCGGCAGCCCGCAGGGCGAGCGCTCCGGTGCCGGTGCAGATGTCGAGGACCCGCGTCAGTGGAGACAGGGTGTGCTGGGCCAGAGCACCGGCGAGGAGCCACGTATCATCCTGTGGGGAATAGACACCCGGGATTCGTAGCAACATCGACAACTCCTCGCGATCTTCGGACCGAAACCACCTGAGTAACCTATCGACACAATGCGTCTTCGAGCAGGCACAGGGCATGGTCTGTGGTCGACTCAACCACCTCGCCCGGATCACCGTCGAAGTGCCGCAATTCGGTGCGAGTCTCACCGCCGGTGAAGACCCCGAACCATACCGTGCCCGGTGGCTGTCCGTCCTGAGTCTGTGGTCCGCCGAATCCGGTGACCGCCACCGCACGATCCGCGCCGAGCAGTTCCGCCACGGTCGTGGCCATCGCGCGGGCACTGGGTTCGCTGACTACCGGACCGTCCGAGACTTGCAGCAGAACATGTTTCACGGAATTGGCGTAGGCGACGATGCTGCCCCGGTACCACTCGGACGATGAGGGTGCGGCGCCGAGCACGGTGGAGATTCTTCCGCCGGTCATGATTCCGCGGTGGCGACGGAGAGTTTCCGATCGCGCGCTGCGGCGGAGATTCGTTCGGCACGCTCGTCACAGCAGCTCATGAGCTGCACTCCAGTCCTGCGAGACCGATACGGTGCTGTGCGTACACTCGCCGTTCCTGTTGCGAGCACATTGGCCAACAACACCACGTTGAACATCTGTCCTCCACCATGTCGACCATGCAAAGTTCGTGGTGCGCTCTCGAACTGTAGTTGCCTTGTGTGGCAGTCTGTCGGACTTCGCCGCAGACGCGCAGAGACCGTGTATCCGATCGTGCATGGCCACGGCAACGGAGCTGTGGTGATGCACGCCTTCGAGGGGCGTCGGATCGGAGGGCCGAGCTGCACGAAATTCCGTAGTGCAGCAGTTTTGCAGGCAATGATGACACGATGCCATCCGATCACCGGCAGTGATTACGTCAACCGGCGTATGCGTATTCTCAGACAGGGCATTTGGTGTCTCTTGCGGGCGTAGAGATCCTACCCGCCTTGACTGTTGAGGCCATCAGTGGTTGCGCAGCGCCTCGATCAATCCGCCCTTTCGCTTGGATGAATAGCCGGTCAGACCGACCTCTTTCGCCTTCTTCTTCAGCTCGTCAACGGTCCAGTCCTCGTAGGATGACGACTTGCCGCCCTTGCGTCCGGTACTGGACCGACCACGGTTGGCGGCAGCGTTCGCGATCCGGGCCGCCTTCTCCTTCGACGCACCATCCTTCCGTACTTCCTCGTACACCTTCTCGTCCTTGATCGATGACCGCGGCATGGTGCTACCTCCTCATTTCGACGTTGCTCACCGGGTACCCGGATCAGTCGTTCTGTACCAATCGGGCGTTCGGGCGCCGGCCCGATACCGGGCCGCCTCCCCCAGAGCTCTCGCGCTCGATTCCCGCTCAGCCGGCTGACACCAGCCGTCCACACACGAACGACTCCTTCCGGAATCTTCACGGCCCGGCCTGGTGCTCCGACCGACCGCACCCGGGTCCGTCAAGTCTGGCGTTCCCAGACCCGGTGGGACTTCAGCAGCGCAGTGATGCCGGGAAGCAGCGCGGACGCGTCGTCGGCGATGACGATGCCCGGAGCCTCGGCCCCGATTCCGGCCGTGGCGAGGAGGCTGCGACCGGCGGTCCATGCCCCGATCGCCTTGCAGTGCCGGAACGCCTCGGTGAGCAACACCTGGACCCGCGGGTCCGACGCCGGCGCCGCGATGAGGATGGCGTCGAATTCCACCGACCGCATGGTCAGGAACGTGCGGGACACCGGAACCGCGCCCTTGCCCGATCCCAGTGCGCCGCCGTGGGGTCCGATGACGAGCGGAACCATGCCCTCCTTGTCGATCTTCTCGACCACGTCGGCGACCTCGGACAGATCCGACTCGTCGTCGGCGACGATGCCGATGATCCGGCCGTCCAGCGGCCACTGGTCTCCGACCTGCGATAGAGCCGGGCTGGGCGTCGGCGCGACGTCGTAGGTGACGGTCGGCTCCGGGGCGGGCAGGCCGAGCCCGTCGGCGACCGTCGTGCACAGGCCAGGGTCGATGTTCGCGAGCACGCCGAGGGCGCGCTCCTTGATTGCCTGCTCGTAGCACTTGCCCAGTTCGAACGTGTAGGCCTGCGCGACGTGCGTCTGCTCGACCGGGCTGAGGCTGGCGTAGAACAGTCGGGCCTGGGAGAAGTGGTCGTCGAAGCTGGCGGGGGCGGCGCGCAGTTTCGTCGCCTCCGGCATCGGCACCGGCACCTCGACGAACGCCGTGTCGGCACCGGCGAGGAACGGGCAACCGGCGTCGAGGGAATTGGGCCGGTACGGCGCGACACCGGGATGGACCCCGGTCTGGTGCATGCCGTCGCGGAGCATGTCGTTGACCTCGGCGTGGGGCCGGTTGATCGGGATCTGTCCGAAGTTGGGCCCACCGAGCCGGCTGATCTGGGTGTCGAGGTAGGAGAACAGCCGCGCCTGCAGCAGCGGGTCGTCGGTGACGTCGATCCCGGGGACGAGGTGCCCGGGATGGAACGCCACCTGCTCGGTCTCGGCGAAGAAGTTCGTCGGATTCGCGTCGAGCGTCATCAGCCCGATCGGCTGCACGGAGGCCAGTTCCTCGGGGACGATCTTGGTCGGGTCGAGCAGATCGATGCCCTCGAACGTCTGGTCCGGGGTGTCCGGGAACGCCTGGATGCCCAGCTCCCATTCCGGATACGCGCCGGATTCGATCGCGTCGGCGAGATCGCGGCGATGGAAATCGGGGTCCATGCCGTTGACGATCTGCGCTTCCTCCCACACCAGGGAGTGCACACCGAGTTTCGGCTTCCAGTGGAACTTCACGAGCGAACTCTCGCCCGCCGCGTTCACCATCCGAAACGTGTGGACGCCGAAGCCTTCCATCATCCGATACGACCGGGGGATGCCGCGATCGGACATGTTCCACAGGGTGTGCGCGGTGGCTTCGGTGTGCAGCGACACGAAGTCCCAGAACGTGTCGTGCGCGCTCTGCGCCTGCGGAATCTCGCGATCGGGGTGCGGTTTGGCGGCATGGACGATGTCGGGGAACTTGATGCCGTCCTGGATGAAGAACACCGGAATGTTGTTTCCCACCAGGTCGAAGGTGCCTTCTGCGGTGTAGAACTTGGTCGCGAATCCTCGGGTGTCGCGGACGGCGTCCGCGGACCCCCGGGAGCCGAGGACGGTGGAGAACCGGACGAAGACCGGCGTCTCGACGTCCTTGCCGAGGAATGCGGCCTTGCTGATCGGGTCGGCGGAACCGTATCCGCGGAACACCCCGTGCGCGGCCGCGCCGCGTGCGTGCACCACCCGCTCCGGGATCCGCTCGTGATCGAAGTGTGTGATCTTCTCCCGGAGGTGGTGGTCCTGGAGCAGGGTCGGTCCTCGCTCGCCGGCCTTGAGGGAATGGTCGGTGTCGTACAGCCGCGCGCCCTGCGCCGTGGTGAGGTGCTCCCCCTGCTGGCCGCGGGCGGTGTCCGGGCCTTCGACGGGGTGCCCGGTCGCGGTGCCCAGCACCGGAGCCCGCTGATCGGGCTTGGGCGGCAACGGCTCGGTGGGTTCGGTGGGCTCGGCGACCGTCGGAGTGCCCGCCCCGGGCGCCCCGGGAAGGACAGGGTTCTTCTTCGACACAGCGTGGCTCCTCGCTGAAAATCCGTGGGGATCGGCGCCGCATCGTTGCTGAACGGTCCGCTCTCCTCGGAGTGCCCAGACGTGCGCACAACAAATCAGAACGGGCGCGAAGCCCCACCTTGCCGTCACGATCGGGAGCGTCGGTTTCGTCTTCGCGTGCCAGGGCACAGCTACAGCAGATGTCCACCACAACCGAAGTGAGGATCCGGCGTACTGCTGCGTCGGGAGGGAGTGATCATGAGTACCGAACCAGGCAAGCAATTGCAGGAGGAACCACAGTCCGAACGCGGCCCGAAAGGCTCACGCGACGCGGGCCCGGACCAGGCCGGAACAAGCCAGGCCGGCCGCGAGCAGGGGTCCCTGGATCAGGAGGAAGTCACCTCCACCGCGGAGCCGGGCAGAAACCCCGCGCCCGCCGGCGGCTCGCTGCCGCCCGAGAATGCGGAACCGGCGATACCGCCCTACGAGGGCCGAACCACCAGCACGAAGGAAGGACGCCCGGAGCACGACGAGCATGTCGACGCCAGCGGAATGCAATCACCGAAACCGCAGGACACCCCGCGCGGCGCGGTGGCCTCGCCCGCCGAAGAGGAACCCGCCGCGGACGCCGCTGAATCTGAGGGCAGCGACTCGGGAGTGGGGCCCGCCCATCAGGGAGGCATCGACAAGGCCGAAGACAAGAAATAAGCCACTCTGCCGGTGGCGTCGCAGGCAAACGCGTTTGTGACGACAATCCGTCAGCATTGGTGGCTCGCTGGCAACGCATGCGACGATCGTGCCCGTCGTGCAGCGGTACGAACGACGCGGTGCTCTACCTCGGGACCCCATCGGAGAGGCCACAGCCACGGTGATGGAGCCGTATTCGATCGACGTCGCGTAGGCGTTTCGTACGGGCGGTGACGTCCGTTGAGGAAGGCCGCACGTTTACCGCCAGCCGCCGTCGGGCACCCGAACCACACATCGACCGACGAGAGGTTTGGTTCCCAGTGCGCGCAGTCACCTGGCAAGGCAAACGGAAGGTCAGCGTCGAAACCGTCGCCGATCCGAAGATCGAACAACCGACGGACGCCGTCATCAAGGTCACCACGACCAACATCTGCGGGTCCGACCTGCACCTGTACGAAACACTCGGCCCCTTCATGGCGCAAGGAGACGTCCTCGGCCACGAACCGATGGGAATCGTCGAAGAAGTCGGCGCGGAGGCGGGAAACCTGAAGGTCGGCGACCGCGTGGTGATCCCGTTCCAAATCTCGTGCGGCAGCTGTTTCATGTGCAACCTGAAACTGTATACGCAGTGTGAGACGACGCAGGTCCGCGAGCAGGGGATGGGAGCGGCGTTGTTCGGCTTCTCGAAGCTCTACGGCCAGGTTCCGGGAGGACAGGCCGAATACCTCCGCGTCCCCCAAGCCCAGTTCACCCACATGAAAGTTCCCGAGGGGCCGCCGGATTCCCGATTCGTCTATCTGTCCGATGTGTTGCCCACGGCATGGCAGTCGGTCGAGTACGCCGCCATCCCCGCGGGCGGGTCGGTCACCGTACTCGGCCTCGGGCCGATCGGAGACATGGCAGCGCGCATCGCCCACCACAAGGGCGCACGGGTCATCGCGGTCGACAACGTCCCCGAACGCCTCGCTCGCGCCAAGGCCCGGGGCATCGACACCCTGAACCTGGACGAGCACGGCAGCGATCTCGCCGACGCGATCCGCGACGCGACCGACGGCCGGGGCACCGACTCGGTGATCGATGCGGTCGGCATGGAGGCGCACGGATCACCGATCGGCAAGCTCGCCCAGCAGATCGTCGGGTATCTTCCGGACGCGGTCGCGGCGCCGCTCATGCAGAAGGCCGGTGTCGACCGTCTCGGTGCGCTGTATTCGGCGATCGACATCGTTCGCCGCGGCGGAACCATTTCCATCATCGGTGTCTACGGCGGCATGGCCGACCCGATCCCCATGCTCACCCTGTTCGACAAGCAGATCCAGCTGCGGATGGGTCAGGCCAACATCAAGAAGTGGGTGGACGACATCATGCCGCTCCTCGGCGACGACGACCCCCTTGGCGTCGACACGTTCGCCACTCACCAACTTCCCCTCGAACAGGCGCCGCACGCCTACGAGATCTTCCAGAAGAAGCAGGACGGGGCGGTCAAGATCCAGCTCACACCCTGAAAACAGACTCTGGCCCCTCCCGGCTTGTCCTCGTCCGGCTCATTGGGGTTGTCGGCGTCGACCATGGCACTGCGCCTCGGCCTGTCGGCGAGTTCCGCACCGCTGATGACATTCGATCGCGGGTCCGTTGACAGCGGCGATTACCCGGTTTACCGCGCAGAGCGCGAGACACCGCAACCCGTGGTGAAATGCGGACAACCCCGCCGATTGCTGGTACATCGGATGGATGGTTTCTCCCCCGTGGATCGACACGCACGTCCATCTCGTCGACTTCCTGCAGCGGCCGGGGCGAATGCCCGACCTGCGGGACGGGCTGGTCCGTAACGGTGTCACGCGAGCTGTGGTGTTCGGGTTGCCGGTGAAGAAGAAATGGTCGACCGTCGAACCTGTGCGTCCGGACTACTACCTCGACGACAACGCGCCGTGCCACTATCACTCGCTCACCGACGCGACGGTCCTCGATGTCCTCCCGGACCTCGAGTCCGGCGGCGTGCTCGAGGTTGCCCCGCTCGTCTGTGGGTTCGACCCGACCGACCTACTGGCGATCGAGCACCTCGAGTTCGTCTGGGGCCGCTCCGACCGCTGGGCCGGTGTCGGCGAGGTGATGTTCCGGCACGACGACCTGACGAACCTGACGTCCGGCGAGGTGCCGTCACCGGATCACGTCGCGATGGACGCCGTTCTCGACTTCTGTGCGCAGAACGACGCGCCGATCTCGCTGCACCACGATTCGAGTTCCGTCGGGATGCCCGATCGGCACGAATACGCCGGAAGCCTCGAGCGTGCCCTCGATCGTCATCCGTCGACGTCGGTGGTCTGGTGCCACGCCGGCGTGTCCCGACAAGTCGACCCGGCCGGGCAGCTCGAGCTCGTGCACCGGATGATCGAACGGCATCGCAATCTGACGGTCGAGTTGTCGTGGGTGTTGCTCGACCGTATCGCCGACGAGGACGGTGCGGACGAGGACTGGGTGAGGCTCGTTGCGCGAGAACCGGATCGGTTCGTGGTCGGCAGCGACACCGTGGCGCGCGCCGACACGGTCGATACCCGGGGCGCGCAGATCCGGACCTTTCTCTCCGCACTTCCGGAGAGTGCGGCCGAAGGCGTGGCTGTTCGTAACGCCGAAGCCCTGTGGTTCGGATAGAGCGTTGGGAGGGGCGCGGCATCGACGCCCGAACTCTGGGTATCTAGTTCGAGCTCGGTGCCCGGCACCGGGGTGCGTCGTACCAGTCGCTAGTTTCTCACCCAGTGCTGACCGGGAATTCCGGCGCGTGGAGTCAGAAGGTCGTGAGTTCGCGTAGCGCGTGCCGGGCGGGCAGCACCATGGCGAGTACCCCGGCCGCCGATCCGAAGGTCACGGTTTCGGGGGCTTCGAGTCGGTCGTCGAGCTCATCGAGGGCGGAGCGTGCGGACTCGACTGCCGCATCGAAGTCCGCTCCGCCGCTGTGCCCCTCACCGCGGAGTCGGACCACGTCGGCGAGGCGGTCGAGGACCTCAGCGAAACCCGTCCGCGACACGGTATCGGGATAGACGAAGGGGCGTTGGTGCTCGACCACCGTACGCACCGCTTGCGCGATCTCCTCGACGTAGGGCCAGACGTTGCGCAGACTGATGAACACCTATCCCGGGGTCCTGGGTGGGAGTGCCCGGCCGGACAACGCGCTGGCGGAGGTTGAGTCGGCGGCTCTCGGCGCTCCATTCCACGGCACGTTCGGCTTGCCGGACCAGCCCGATCGCAGCTTTGGCCTGTCGTGCCCATGCGTCGGCGTGCGGTGGTGGCTCGTTCTCGCGGAGCGCGGTGGCCAGATCGGTCAGGAGCGCGGCCAATTCGGTTGCGAGCCTGTGCGTTGCGCGGCGCGCGGTGTCACCGTAGACCGGAGGGAAGATCGTGGCATTGATGACGAGTCCGATTCCGGCGCCCAAGACGGTCTCGGCCAGCCGCTCGACGAGCAGCGATTCTGCCGTGGCGCCGGAGGTGACTAGCAACAGCGCGGTGATCCCGATCCATGGTCCGCTCTCGTCGAACCGGTGCCACTGACCGATCAGCAATCCGACCAACACCGCCACGGTCAGGGTGAGCAATCCCATGGGATGACCGCGGCGACGGCGGTCGCCAGCACCACCGCGACCGTGACTGCCGATATTTGCTGGGCGGCTGAGCGAACCGAACGGTACACGGTGGCCTCGACGATGAAAATCGCCGACCAGGGCGCCAGAAATGGCTGGGAGAAGTCGAAGACCCGGGAGGCGACGACCCAGGCGAGGACCGCGGCGCCGGTGGCCTTGATTGCCTGGACGAGCGCGGCGCGTTCGGGGCCGGGGGCGCGCACCGCCCGGTCGAACCACCGCACGGGGGAGCCGACTGGTCGTGCCAGCACACGAACAGCAGCACACGAGCGAGTGGGTGACATGCGAACCGGTTACCCACTGCTCGTAGCCCGGGACCGGCCGTGACGAATCGGGGGCGCCGCAGGGCCAACCCCTCTCGAGGTGTCGGGCCGCTGTCTGCAATTACGGCGTGGGTAGGCGAACGCTGTTCCGGGTAACCGCATACCGGGGCGACGAGGTCTCCGGTAGCGGGTGTCGACGTCGAACCAGCGTAACGAGGGCGGTGCATTCGACGACCGGATGCGTGTGACCGAGAGGGCGTACAGATTGTGCCTCGCATCGAAGAAGGCCCCGATCGTGGCGACGGCTACCGTGATGTCGGGTGGGACGAGGACCCGATACGGTGGCCGGATCCGAGTCCGTTGGACCTGTGGTGGCAACGGGTGATGTCCGAGAGCCTCCGCCGGTCCCGGGACGGTGCCACACGAGCGGCGGGTCCCGAGTCCGGGGCGCCCCGGCGACGAGAGCTCCGGCCGCGCGCCGGTTAGACCGACCGGACTGGACGACGTCGAGGCCGTGAGACGGGCGGGGCATCCTCGGCGACAAGGGTATACGGGTCGCCGGCTGGCGCGGTCACACCTGACGAGTCCCGCACGACCGGGCGGATCGATGCGTTCCCGAGCTCGTCCTGCCCGGTCGTGCGGGACGACGCGGGCGCCCGGAGTGCCGCCGCCATCGTGAGGGCGGGTGATTGGTCATCATGCGGAAGGTTCGTTGTGCAGGGGTGGCGTTTTCCATCCCGGTTCGATCCAGGGTTGGTGGTTCGGTAGGCCGAGGCAGAAGCGCGCCGTCGGTGCGGTGGTGCCGAACTCGAAGGCGACTGCGCCGAATGTTTGCGTTCGGCGGTCGTGCCCGGGTATGACACACAGGGGTGCGGTGCGGTCGCCGAGAAGGCGCTCGGCGGCGGTGCGGTCACGGACGGACCTCACGCTTGTTTCGAGGAAGTCGAGGCGAACTCGGGAATCGGCGATCCGTCCCTGCCTCTGCAATTCCTGTTCGGCGTCGGGGTCGATGTCGTTGTTCGCCAACGGGTGGTTGGTGTGGAGCAGCACCGGTGACCCCGGAAGGCAACTGGCAATGACCGAGGCAGAGGAACATTCGACACCGTGGAAACCGCGCGCATCCGCCACCGCGTAGTGTTGACCGCTCGCATGCGAGATACCGTGCAGAAACTCCACTGCCTCCGTGCGCGAGGTGGCGGTGAGCGCGCCGCGGATCGCGGCGGCCACCGGCAGACCGGCACGGTTGTGGCGCAGCATGCCGAGCGCGTTCACACATACCGCGATCCCGGCTGCGTTGATCCCGGTCAACCCGATCATTCCCGCCGACGTCAGCACCAGCGCTTCCGGGCCGGCTTCCGGACGGACCCGCAGAACGATTTGGGAGCCGTCCATGAAATCGGGCAGGTCCATGTTCTGGGCGAGGAACACACCATCGATGTCGGCTCGTCCGAGGACACTGCAGCCGAGTTCGAGATGTTCCCGGTGCACCCACCACTGTTGGTCCATAAAGTTGTACGCGAGGATCTCCGCGAACGGGACGCCCGCTGCCTCCGCGATACCGCGCATCTCCTCGGCCAGGTCGGGTACGGCGGCCTCGACCGCGGCGCGCAGTCCCGTCGCCGCCAGGTGCGAACGACTGTGGGCGCTCGTACCGTCGCGCCACCGAGCCAGGGTGGTGTGGATCAAGTCGCGGGCCTGCTCACCGTGGGCACGCCCACGCGCTCGACCCGTTCCGGCGCACTCGACGACCGTCATCACGCCTCCACTCCATATTCTCGACCGCCATCTGACAAAAGCGCCATCACCGTGCCGACCTCGCCACCCCAGGTCAGCTGACCGCTCCGTTCGTCAGG
>NZ_JBHUSF010000215.1:0-15546 GCF_042673295.1 Rhodococcus sp. NPDC057014 | reverse complement strand
AGACAGGCGCGGGAGACGGTACCCTCGCGGGGTGAATTCACGGCTGGATGTGGTCGCGCGGGTGCGCGGCTCCGTCGTGGGTTCAGTGTCCGGCGCGGTCAGCATCGCCGCGCACGGTATCGCCGGAGGCGGGATGCCCCCGAGTGACGGCGCGGTGGTGTTGCTTCTCGCCGCGTGCGCCGCGGTCGGCGCGTCGGTCGCCGCTATCCGGGTGGCCAGCCGCGAATGGTTGTACGTGCTGTCGGTGCTCGCAGCGGGCCAGTTGATCGGCCACACGACGCTGGCGTTGACGGCGCATCATGCGCACGGCCTGGGACTGTCCACTCCGATGATCGCCGCGCACCTCGCCGCCATTGCGGTGGCCGCGGTGCTGGTTCGCGCCGCCGAACGTGCCTGTCTGAGGGCCCTGGCGGCGCTGACGCGCATCGTTCTCGCCGTCCTGGCCCCATTGCAGGTCGATACCGGCACCTGGTCGGCGACCCCGGTCTACCGCGCGAAGCTGTCGTTGTGGCTGCTGGTCGCCGCGGGCGCCGGCACCCGCGGACCACCCGCACTCGTCTAGTCGAACCTCTCACCGCCCTCCCGGCGCACACGGAAAAGACGTGTCGCTCGCCGGTCGGCGGCGTGTTCTCACACGGCACCAGCAGACTCCCGGCGAGTCCCGGTGCCGATCCCTTCCCGAGGCGGAACATCCTCACCTCGAGTTGCCCAGCGCACCCCCGACGTGCGCGGCCTCGACGGCGCAGGCTGCCCGCCTCACCCGAACTCGAATCGAGACCGTCATGTCCATTCCCGAACTCGAACGCGACAAACCCGTCGCGCCCGCCCCGTCCTCGCCGCCGCGCAGTGTCCGGCCACTGATCCTGCGCCTGCACTTCTACGCGGGGATTCTGGTGGCACCGTTCCTGATAATCGCCGCCGTCAGCGGCGGCCTCTACGCCCTCGCGCCGTCCGTCGAGCAACTCGTCTACCGCGACTACCTGCATGTCGACTCGGCCGGCCCCGACCTGCCGATGTCCGAGCAGGTGCGGGCCGCGCAGCAGGTTCGCCCGGACCTCGCCGTGGCGGCCGTGCGCCCGGCGACCGAAGCGGGTGAGACGACGCAGGTGATGTTCACCGACCCCGGGCTGGGCGAATCCGAGCGACTCGCGGTCTTCGTCGATCCCGCCACCGCGCAGCCGAAGGGCGAACTGGTGGTGTACGGCAGCAGTGGGGCGCTGCCGATGCGGACCTGGATTTCCCAGTTGCACCGGCATCTGCACCTCGGTGAGCCCGGCCGTATCTACAGCGAGCTCGCCGCGTCGTGGCTCTGGGTCATCGCGCTCGGCGGTGTGTACCTGTGGGTGCAGCGGTACCGCACGACCCGGGCCCGGAACGCGGACGCCGCCCGGCTGTGGACGCTCGACCGGTCGAGCCGCGGACGCAACCGCACCCTCAGCTGGCACGGGGTGGTCGGGATCTGGATCGCGGTCGGTCTGGTGTTCCTCTCGGCGACGGGCCTGACCTGGTCGCGGTACGCCGGCGAGAACGTCGGCGAACTCCGCTCCGCCCTGAGCTGGACCACCCCCAAGATCGACAAGAAACTGGACTCGGCTCCGACTACCGGCGGCGCTGCCTCGGGCGGCCACGACGGGCACGGCGCCGGGCACACCCCCGCGTCGGATCCGGGGATCCTCGACACGAACGTGGGCGAACTCGACACCGTCCTCGACGTGGCCCGGCGCAGCGGTGTCACCGGCGCCGTCGAGGCGACCGTGCCCGCGGACGCGGGCACCGCGTTCACGGTCACCCAGACCCGCGAACCGTGGCAGTTCTCGACCGACTCGATCGCCGTCGACGGGGCCACGGGAACGGTGACGGACGTGTCGCGGTTCGCCGACTGGCCGCTCGCCGCGAAGCTGACGTCCTGGGGCATCGCCCTGCACATGGGGTTGCTGTTCGGTCTGCTCAACCAGCTGATCCTGGCCGCTCTCGCGGTGGCGTTGCTCGCCGTGATCGTCCGCGGCTACGTCCTCTGGTGGCGGCGCAGGCCCACCCGAGGCACTGCCCGGGCGGTGGGCAGGCCGCCGGCGCGCGGCACGTGGCGTCGCATCCACCCGGTCGCGGCCGTGACCGGAGTCGCCTGTGTCGTCCCCGTCGGCTGGTTCGTCCCGCTGCTGGGACTGAGCCTCGTCGCGTTCCTGCTCGTCGACGTCGCGGTCGGCGCCCTCGGCCGTACCCGGGCCGGGTGATCGACAGGGGCACCCGCGCGGTCACGCCTTGGGAACCGGGTGCCCCTCCGACGCCTGCACGACGACGACGCCGCTTCCGGTGAGGCACAGCTGGTACGCCTCACCGGACCCGCGGCCGATCGCGGCGGCCATCTTCGCGGTCTTGCGGATCGTCGAGTGCAGGCCGGTCGACCACAGCACTGCACTCTGCATGTCGACGAAGGTGGGGGTGTCGACGTCCAGGACGACGGGGGTGCCGTAGACGGTGACGGCGAGGACACCGCTCCCGGTGAACGTGGTGTTGAACAGTCCGCCGCTGAGCATCGACGCGCCCTCGACGCGGTGGATGTCCCAGCTCAGGGAACTGTCGAACGCGAGGACGTTCGAACCGTTGACGGTCACCGACTCATCCTCGAGTTCGAGCAGGAAGATCTCGTCGGCGTCGCGGGCGAGGAACACGTCACCGCTGCCGGACACCTTCATCAGCGACATGCCCTCACCGGTGAGCGCCTTCTTGAAGAATTTCCCGACGCCGCCGCTGCCCTCGTACG
Source organism: Rhodococcus sp. NPDC057014 (assembly GCF_042673295.1). Classification (NCBI taxonomy): domain Bacteria; kingdom Bacillati; phylum Actinomycetota; class Actinomycetes; order Mycobacteriales; family Nocardiaceae; genus Rhodococcus; species Rhodococcus sp. NPDC057014. The sequence continues at coordinate 12,785 of NZ_JBHUSF010000215.1, read as the reverse complement.
AGAAGTCGACGTCACCCTGGTACGCGACCATCGCGCCCTGCCGGGCGAAGAAGTGGCCACCGGTTCCGGTCAAGTCCACCTTGAGCATTCGGGGATTCTGGAGCACGAAGGTGCCCGGTTCTCCATTGCGTTCCGCGTTCTGCATCAGGTCGCTGCGCATGCTCCGATCGTATCCGCCGCGTCAACGAATCCACTCCGGTCCGGGCCCGCTGGCTTCCTCGAAAATCAGCCACGTCTTGGTCGCCTGCACACCTTCGAGGCTCTGCAATCGTTCGAGGACGACGTGACGCAGTGCGCTGTTGTCCGGTGCGCGGACGAGGACGAGAACGTCGAAATCGCCGCCCAGTAACGAGAAGTGCTCGACGAACGGCAATGTCCGCAGTTGGGTGGAGATTCCCCGCCACGAGTCCTGCCTGATCGACAGGGCGATGAATGCGGACGAGCCCAGCCCCGCCTTGGAGTGCGAGATGCGGGTGGTGAAGCCCTCGATGATCCCGGCTTCCTGCAACCGTTCGATGCGGACGTACGCGTGGGCGCGGGAGATGTGGGCCTTCTCCGCCAGCGCGCGCATCGAGATGCGGCTGTCGGCGACGAGTTCCTTGATGATGCGTCGGTCGATCGCGTCGAGTTCGTACGTGTCCTCGGTGCCTTCGGCCATCTGTCCATCCCTGCTGTGGTCGCTCACGCTCCGGTGAGACATTCTGCCCCCGATTGGCCGATTCTAGGCCATTCGTCTCTGATTCTGCCCAGTCATTGTCGATAGGTCGTTCAGTTGCGAGCATTGACGAACACAATGCATCTGGAGGTAGTCGTGACGCTCGTAGAGCCGCCCCTGGCGAGGCCGTATCGGAAGTTCCTTCCCGCCGACACTGCGGTGCAGTATCTGGATTCGGCCGGCGCGCTCACCGAGAGCGAGGCCCGGTACCCGAGGCCGGGCGACGACCGTCTGGTGGAGATGCACCGGAACATGGTGCTGGGCAGGCGCTTCGATCAGCAGGCGACGGCACTGACCAAGCAGGGCCGGCTCGCGGTGTATCCGTCTTCGCGGGGTCAAGAGGCCTGCCAGATCGCGGCGGCGATGAGCCTGCGACCGACCGATTGGATGTTCCCCACCTACCGCGACTCGGTGGCGCTCGCCGCCCGCGGCATCGACCCGGTCGAAATCCTCAGCATGCTCGCCGGCGACTGGCACTGTGGCTACGACCCCGCCGCCCATCGCAGTGCACCCCAGTGCACCCCGCTGGCCACCCAGTTGCTGCACGCCACCGGTGTGGCGTACGGCGAACACCGCAAAGGAAACGACACCGTCGCGCTCGCGTTCTGCGGAGACGGCGCGACCAGTGAGGGCGACTTCCACGAGGCCCTCAACTTCGCCGCGGTGTTCCAGGCCCCGGTGGTGTTCCTGGTGCAGAACAACGGTTTCGCGATCAGTGTGCCGCTCGCCCGGCAGAGCGCCGCACCCACGTTGGCGCACAAGGGCGTCGGCTACGGAATCGGCAGCGAGCAGGTCGACGGCAACGACCCGGTCGCCATGCTCGCCGTGATGGACGAGGCAGCGAACTTCGTCCGGGCCGGTAACGGACCGGTCATCGTCGAGGCCCACACCTACCGGATCGACGCGCACACCAACGCCGACGACGCCACCCGCTACCGCGATTCGTCCGAGGTGGAGCAGTGGCTCGGACGCGACCCGCTGACCCGGCTCGAGAAGTATCTACGCGGCCGGAACCTGCTCGACGACGCTGCCGTCGACACGTTGACCGCCGAGGCCGACACCGCCGCCGCGGCCCTGCGCGCCGGAATGAACGTCGACCGTCCCCACGACCCGCTCGATCTGTTCCGGCACGTCTTCGCCGAACCCACCCCACAGTTGCGCGAACAGCAGGCCCAGGTGCAGGCCGAACTGGCCGCCGAAGCCGAGGAGCACTGAATCATGCCCACACTCACCATGGCTCAGGCCCTGAACACCGCACTGCGTGATGCGCTCGCCGCGGACGAGAGCGTCGTCGTCTTCGGTGAGGACGTCGGCACCCTCGGCGGCGTCTTCCGGGTCACCGACGGGCTGACCCACGACTTCGGCGACGACCGCTGCTTCGACACCCCGCTCGCCGAATCCGGCATCATCGGCTTCGCCATCGGCATGGCGATGGCCGGGTTCACACCCGTCGTCGAGATGCAGTTCGACGCGTTCGCGTACCCGGCGTTCGAGCAGATCGTCTCGCACGTCGCGAAGATCCGGAACCGCACCAAGGGCGCGCTGTCGGTACCGATCGTCATCCGGATCCCGTTCGCCGGCGGCATCGGCGGCGTCGAGCATCACTGCGATTCCAGCGAGGGCTACTACGCGCACACCCCGGGGCTGAAGGTGGTGGCCCCGTCCACCGTCGAGGACGCCTACACCCTGCTGCGGGCGGCGATCGACGACCCGGACCCGGTGATCTTCCTGGAGCCGAAACGGCTGTACTTCTCCCGCGCCGACGTCGACCTCGCGGTGGGCGCGCCTCTCGGGCAGGCCGCCGTCCGCCGTCCGGGACGAGACGCGACCCTCGTCGCCTACGGTCCGTCGGTGACCGTCGCGCTCGAATCCGCCGAGGCCGCCGCGGCGGAAGGGCACGACCTCGAGGTGATCGATCTGCGGTCGATCGTGCCGTTCGACGACGAGACGGTCATGGCGTCGGTCCGGAAGACCGGTCGGTGCATCGTCATCCAGGAGGCGCAGGGATTCGCCGGTGTCGGCGCCGAGATCGCCGCCCGCGTCCAGGAACGCTGCTTCCATCACCTGCACGCCCCGGTGTTGCGGGTCAGCGGATTCGACATCCCGTACCCGGCGCCGAAACTTGAACGCCTGCACCTGCCGAACGTCGACCGTGTCCTCGACAGCGTCGACCGCTTGCAGTGGAACGATTCCGCCGACACCCGATGGGCGGTGACAGCATGAGCGGCCAGGTCTTCCTGCTCCCCGACCTCGGGGAGGGACTCACCGAGGCCGACATCGCCGAATGGCGAGTCCGGGTCGGCGACACCGTCACCGTCGACCAGGTGGTCGTCGAGGTCGAGACCGCCAAAGCCGCGGTCGAGGTACCGATTCCGTTCGAGGGCACGGTGATCTCCCTGCACGGCGACGAAGGCTCGACACTGAAGGTCGGCACCCCGCTGATCACCGTGAGCAAAACGCCTGCCGCGCACGAGCAGTACCGCGAGGAAGAAAGGGCCGGCTCGGGCAACGTGCTGATCGGGTACGGCACCAGTGAGGACACCGGTCGGCGCCGGCGTCGTGTCGCCGCGAACCGCGAAGTCGCGCAGGCCCCCACGGCTTCTGCGACGCGGGTCATCTCGCCGGTCGTCCGCAACCTCGCGCGGCGGAACGACCTCGACCTGTCGCGGCTGCCGGGCAGTGGTCCCGGTGGTGTGATCACCCGCGCCGACGTCGAGCGGGCGCTCACCACCACGCCCGAGTCCCCTGACGTGCAGAGGATACCGATCACGGGCCTACGTAAAGCGGTCGCCGACAAGCTGTCCACGAGCCGCCGCGAAATTCCGGACGCGACGACGTGGGTCGATGTGGACGCCACCGAACTCGTGCAGGCCCGCCGCACGATCAACGCCGCACTGACCGAAGACGACAAGGTCAGCCTGATGGCACTGCTCGCCCGCCTGGCGCTCGCGGCGCTCGCGCGATACCCGGAACTGAACTCGACCGTCGACACCGAACGAGGCGAGATCGTCCGATACGGGCATGTGCACCTGGGCATTGCGGCGCAAACCCCGCGCGGGCTGGTCGTCCCGGTGATCGAGAAGGCCGACTCGCTCACGACCGTCGACCTTGCCCGGCAGCTGCGGGACACCACGGAGCTGGCCCGTGAGGGGAAGCTCCCGCCGTCGCGGCTGACCGGGGGCACGTTCACCCTCAACAACTACGGTGTGTTCGGTGTGGACGGTTCGACCCCGATCATCAACCATCCCGAGGCCGCGATCCTCGGTGTGGGTCGTATCGTCGACAAACCGTGGGTCGTGGACGGGCAGTTGGCAGTCCGGAAGGTGATGCAGGTGTCGCTGAGTTTCGATCACCGGGTGTGTGACGGCGGCGTCGCAGGCGGGTTCCTCAGATCGTTCGCCGACTTCATCGAGAATCCGATCACCATGCTGGGGAGGCTGTAGGTGACCGGCACACACAGCGACGTCCTGATCCTCGGCGGCGGTTCCGGCGGCTACGCCTGCGCGTTCCGGGCCGCGCAACTCGGGCTGTCGGTCACGCTGATCGAGGGGGACAAGATCGGCGGAACCTGCCTGCACCGGGGCTGCATCCCCACCAAGGCGCTGCTGCATTCCGCCGAGATCGCCGACGCCGCACGGACCGGTGCGGAGGTCGGCGTGCGAACGACGTTCGACGGCATCGACATCGACGCGGTGCACCGGTACAAGAACGGCACGATCGATCGCTTGCACAAGGGGCTGCGGGGCCTGGTCGCGCATCATGCGGTGTCCGTCGTGCACGGGCACGGAAAGTATCTCGGAGACAGAACGATCGAGGTGGACGGAACCCGCTGGACCGGGACGTCCGTGGTGCTGGCCACCGGGTCCTACGCCCGGACCGTTCCGTCCATCGAGCTCGGTGAGCGCATCGTCACCAGCGACGACGCCCTGAACCTCGGGTTCGTCCCGGAGAAGGCCATCGTCCTCGGGGGCGGCGTGATCGGTGTCGAGTTTGCCAGTGTCTGGGCGTCGTTCGGCGCGGACGTGACCATCGTCGAGGCACTGCCTCGCCTGGTCGCGGCGGAGGATCCGTGGTGCTCGACGCAACTCGAACGCGCGTTCCGCAAGCGCGGGATCTCCACTCGTACGGGCGTCACGGTCGCCGTTGTGAAGGAAACCGCGGACGGCGTCCTCGTGGAACTCGACGGCGCCGACACCCTCGAGGCGGACATAATGCTCGTCGCGGTGGGGCGGGGGCCGCGCACCGGAGACTGCGGATTCGCCGAACACGGCATCACCCTCGACCGCGGGTTCGTCGCCACCGACGACCGGCTCCGCACCCCCGTCGACGGCGTGTATGCCGTCGGGGACATCGTGTCCGGACTTCAGTTGGCGCACCGCGGTTTCCAGCAGGGTATCTTCGTCGCCGAAGAGATCGCCGGGCTCGACCCGGCCCCAGTCGCCGAGGATCTCGTTCCGCGGGTGACGTACTCACATCCGGAGGTCGCGTCCGTCGGCCTCACCGAGGACGCCGCCCGCGAACGGCACGGCGACGCGACGTCCGTGGTGTACGACCTCGCAGGCAACGGCAAGAGCCAGATCCTGCGAACGTCGGGTGGGATCAAGGTCGTCCGGGCCGGGGACACCGGCCCGGTGGTGGGTGTGCACATGGTCGGCGACCGCGTCGGCGAACTCATCGGCGAGGCCCAGCTGACCGTCGCCTGGGAGGCTCTGCCCACCGACGTGGCGCCGTTCGTCCACGCGCACCCCACGCAGAACGAGGCGCTGGGGGAGGCGATGCTCGCGTTGTCGGGGAAGCCGCTCCACACGCACGGCTGAGCGCGGCGTCGTCGATGCGCCACCACGCGAAGCGGAACGGTGCCACTATCTGATGCGGAGCAGTTTCGCTCCCAGGTACACCACCCAGCTACGGAGGAATTCGCATCATGGACTGGACTCTCGAAGTGGTCGTTCTGCCCGTCGGTGACATCGATCGTTCCGTCGCGTTCTACCGCGACAAGCTCGGTTTTCATCTCGATCACGACACCACCAACGAGCACATGCACGTCGTTCAGCTGACGCCTCCCGGTTCGGGGTGTTCGATCGTGATCGGCGACCTCCCGTCGCACACGGAGATGGCACCGGGGTCGATGAGGGGATTGCAGTTGGTGGTGGCCGACGCGACCGCGGCCCGGCAGGAGTTGCTCGACCGGGGTGTCGAGGTCAGTGAGATCACCGTGTTCGACGAGCGCGACGGGGGAACGTTCTTCGGATTCGCCGATCCCGACGGCAATACGTGGGCGGTCCAGCAGATCAGGGCGCGGGCGGAGAAGCCGTTGATTCCGTCCACCCCGGCTCGGCTCAGCGGATAGGTTCGGTTCATGCTCATCTTGGGAACGACCGTGATCGGGGCACGCGACGTCGACCGCGCAGTCCGGTTCTGGACCGAGGCACTCGGATTGACCGCGAGCCCTCCGGTCGGCGACAACGACTTCACCAACCTGACGCGGCCCGACGGCCGACCGGTACTCGCGATCCAGCAGAGCGAACACGACGCGGAACCCGAGCCACGGCTGCACCTCGACCTGCACGCCCGCGACCGCGAGGATCAGGCCGCCGAGATCGAACGTCTCGTCGGTCTCGGCGCGCAGCGGGTGCCGTGGGACCGGTACCCGGAGGACTCGGACTTCGTGGTGCTGGCGGACAGCGAGGGCAACCGGTTCTGCGTCATCGACAACTCCCGCGCGCCTGAGGAGTGCCGGCTCGACCTGTCCTGAGCTGCCGGGCTACGCGGCTCCCGCGTACTGGGCGGGGCGGGGCAGCATCGGACGGCAGACGGCGCGCGGGATGCCGCACACCTCGAAGAAGTCGATCACGATCGATCGGACCTGCGCGGACACGACCGCTGCGGAGAACCCGGCCGAGATCTCCTGCTGCGGCAGTGAGCGCGCGAACCGTTCGAGTTCGTCGCTGAGCTGGATTTCGTTGGGCTTCGTCGCGGGAGTCGCGAGAATCATCAGCCGCATCCGGTCGGCGAGGTGCGCCAGTTCGGCGACGGCGGCCGCCAACTGCGGATCCACCCGCTCGCCGTCGTACGTGGCGATCAGGGCCCGCCGCACCAGAACCCGGGTGTTGCGTGCGGCGTTGTCGATCGGGTCCGCGATCGACGCGAGCCGGCCGATGCGGCGACGTCCCCGCCAGTGAATCGGCGAGATCCGTGCCACCTCGGATCCGGAGCGCAGTTCGACGCGCATGCTGTCGATGGTCGACTGCGTCGAACGGGCAAGTGCGAGAGCGTCCTCCAGCGCGGAGACATCACCGTCGGCCAGCCCCTTCGACGTCTGCCGGAGGGCCGCGGACACGCTGTCCAGCACCGCGGCGGCACACCGGCGCGTCCGTCGCACGGGGTCGGTGGGCAACACGGACAACGCCACCAGACTGAGCGCACCGCCGATCAACGCATCGACGACCCGATCGAACGGGTGCGCTGCGGTCGCGGACGCCATCGCCGCGACCAACGCCGCCGACGAACCCGACTGCAGCACGATCACCGAACCACCGTCGAGGAGCACCGCCAGAGACATGGCCACCGCCACCACGAGGCAGATCTGCCACGGGCCGTTGCCGATGTACCGCACGACGACGTCCGACACGATCGTTCCGATGGTGACACCGGCGATGAGTTCACCGGCGCGGCGGCTGCGGGCGCCACGCGCGACGCTCAGGCACACGACGGCGGCCAGCGGGGCCAGCAACGGCTGCTCGTGACCGGCCACCTCGACCGACACCCACCACGCCGCCCCCGCGGTGACCGCCGTCTGCGCAATCGGCACCAGGTACCCCGCGAAGCGAAGCAACGCGGTGCGCAGCGACGGCCACGCGGTGGAGCCGGCACGTCGGAGGAGGCCGAGAATCGAGATGAGCTGGAGCACAGTGGTACAGCTTTCTGGACGATCACACGCGGGCAGGAGCACGTTCACCGCAAATCCTGTCCTGAAATTCTTACGCGCGTGTAAAAGTGGCCCCTTTCATTGCGCAGATCACGTTCTGCCACGGGTTTCGGGCGATGCAGGTCACAACGGGTGAACGCGGTTTGGAATCTTCGTGATTCAAACCACTCGCCGGGGTCGTGAGCATCCGTACGATTCCCCCACATGTGCGGGGAAATCCTTTCTCCGTGAGTGAAGGGATTGCGCGCGTGCCCGAAGTGGGAAGTAACGGAACCGGTGGTGTCGACGGTCAGCAGCAGATCCCGTCGGGCGCGCGAGGGTACGACGGATTCGGCGGACGCATCGGGCGGACGAGCGCGGAGTCGACGCCGTGGTGGAAGCCGGAGACGAAGGCCCCGGCCGGAGCGCCGAACATCGTGGTGATCCTCATCGACGACATGGGCTATGCGGACATCGGGCCGTTCGGTTCCGAAATCGACACCCCCAACCTGAACCGGCTCGCCGACAGCGGCTACCGGCTGTCGAACTACCACACCACCTCGGTCTGCTCTCCGGCCCGCGCTGCGCTGCTTACCGGGCTGAACCCGCACCGCGCCGGATACGGCAGCGTCGCGAACTTCGACCCCGGCTTCCCCGGACTGCGGATGGAACTGGCCGACGACGCGCTGAGCCTCGCCGAGATCCTCCGCGCGAACGGGTACGCCACGCACGCGGTGGGGAAGTGGCATCTCGCGCGCGACACCAACCTCGCGCCGGGGCGCACCCGCGACTCCTGGCCGCTGCAACGCGGATTCGACAGCTACTACGGATCCCTCGAAGGGCTGAATTCCTTCTACTATCCGAACGAGTTGATCTCCGACAATTCGGTGGTCGACGTCGAGGAGTACCCGTCGGACTACTACGTCACCGACGACATCACCGACAAAGCCGTCGCGCGCATCAAGAGCCTGCGCGCACACGACGCCGACAAGCCGTTCTTCCTGTACTTCTCGCACATCGCCATGCACGGGCCGCACCAGGCCAAGCCCGAAGACCTCGCGAAGTACCGCGGCCGCTATGCCGAGGGCTGGGACGCCGTGCGACGCAACCGGTTCGATGCCCAGGTCGAGGCCGGCTTCTTCCCTTCCGGAACGCCGATCGCCGAGCGGAACACCGAACCCGGCTACGACGCCCCGCCGTGGGACGAGCTCACCGAAGAGGAGCAGTTGCGGTTCGCCCGGTACCAGGAGGTCTACGCTGCCATGGTCGACAGCATCGATCAGAGCGTGGGCCGGGTCCTCGACACCCTCGACGAACTCGGCGAAACCGACAACACCATCATCGTGTTCACCTCCGACAACGGCGGCACCGCTGAAGGTGGTGCGGCGGGAACCCGTTCGTACTTCAGCCAATTCGTGCACGGACCGGTGCCGTCCGACTGGGTGCGCGACGTCCCGCACGACGAGGAACTGATCGGCTCGGAGAAGATCGGCGTCCACTACCCGCGCGGGTGGGGTCAGGCCTCGAACACGCCGTTCCGGTTCTACAAGGGGCAGACGTTCGCCGGCGGTGTCCGGGTGCCGTTCCTGCTGTCCTGGCCCGCCGGGCTCCGGCGCGCCGATGGCGACACCGGGCTGCGCAAGCACTACTCCTACGTCACCGACATCACCCCGACCCTCCTGGACCTGGCCGGACTCGAGACGCCGACCCATCGGAACGGGCTTCCCGCGCAGGAGCGGGACGGCGTCAGCATCGCCGACGTCCTGCGGGACGCCGCGCAGCCCACCCCGCACACGGAGCAGTACGCCGAGTTCGGCGGTCACCGCGGGTTCTACCGGGACGGCTGGAAACTGCTGTCGCTGCACACGGATCCGACCCGGGTCGACGATCCGCAGTGGCAACTGTTCGACGTCGAATCCGACCCCGCCGAGACGGCCGACGTCGCACACCTCTTCCCCGAGAAGGTGCGGGAACTGGCCGAGGCATGGGATCGGGCGGCCTGGCACAACACCGTGTTCCCGATCCTCAACGACCGCAAGGCGGTGCAGCGCCGGCCCGACGAGCGCCGGCTCGCGGAACCGGTGAAGATCCTCGCGGGCACACCCACGCTGGAACGGTATCGGTCCAGTGTGCTGATCCAGTACCGCGACTTCACCATCGACGTCGCCACGCACGAGATCGCCGCAGGCGAGGAGGGAGTGCTCGTCGCGCACGGCGATCCGCACGGCGGTTACGTGCTCTACGTGGAGGACGGTCGAATCGTGCTCGCGGTCAACAGCTACGGCCGCGTCGCACGCACGTCGGCGCCTCTGGGCGAGGGTGTGGTCGGTGTGCAGGTGCGGGCCGAGGCGACCGAATCCGTCCGGTGGAACTTCACCGTCGCGCTCACCGATGCGGCCGGGGTGACCACCGACGTCGCCACCCTCGACGACCAGTTCCAGCTCGTCGGCATGGCGCCGTGGACCGGGATCTCGGTGGGCGTCGACGCCCGCGGACCGGTGGTGTGGGATCTGCGGGAACGGCGCGGGACGTTCCGATTCACCGGCCGACTGCGGTCGGTCACCTACACCCCCGGACCGGTGCGGGTGCCCGAACCGGTCATCCAGGAGGTCGAGGAGCTGGCCGAGGCAATGGCCGACTGACGGTCAGCTGTCGCCGCCGGAATCCTTCTTTCCGTCGGAGTTCCGGCGCCAGTGGGTGAAGCGTTCCTTGATGTCGGTCGCGACGTCGCCGACACCGTTACCGACGGCGTCGACCGTCGAGCCCAGTCCGCTGCCGATCTCGCGGAGCATCCGGATCAGCGGGTCGTTGGAGGCGTCGAAATTCTGCTTGTACGTCTTCGCGGCCTTGCGGAACTCTTCGCTGATCTTCGCGTCGTCGTCCTCGTGCCGGCGCGGATACTCCCCGCGCAGGATCGCGGCGTAGGCGCCGCTGTCGACCCATTTCTTCAACTCGGCGGCCCGCAGCACCGAGAACGGGTGGGCGAGCAGTTCGATGTTGAGGAGCTTGAGGACGCCGTCGCGGAGGTCCCCGCTGGCGTCGTACTCCGCGGCCTGGGCCAGAAAGGCGTCGGTGTCGATCTCACTCACCCGGGAACCGCCTGCCAGCTTCAGCTGCACGCGGAGGGCGGTGTGGACGTCCTGCCCGCACAACAATCCGGCACGGTCGCCGGACAGTTCGGACTTGCGCTGCCATTCCATGAGCGCGGCGATGATCGCCCGCAGCGCCCACCCGCCGATGGGCATCCAGCCGATGGTCCCGGCCAGCCGCATCAGATGCATGAGTATCGTGCGGTACACCGCGTGCCCGGACAGCGCATGCCCGAGTTCGTGACCGATGACGAACCGCTGCTCTTCGTAATTCATCACGTCGAGCAACCCGGTGGTGACCACGATGAACGGCCGGTCCATGCCGATGGTGAAGGCATTCACCACCGGGGTCTGCAGCACGAACAGCTCGGGGGTCTCGTCGGCGCCGAGGATCCGCACGCAGTCGCTGCGGAGGTCGTGGAGATCGCTGAACTGTCGTTCGTCGACGCGCACCGACGTGGCCAGGTACATCAGCCGGTGCTGACGCTCCTGCAGCAGACCCGAGATGGTCCTGAAGACGGTGTCGAACCCCGTCAGCGTGCGCAGGGTGACGAGCGCCGCCCGGTCCGCGGGGTGCTCCCACGCCCGCGAACTGATGTCTGGGAACGCCGTGCGAACGCGGTCTGGTGTGGTGGTCAAGTCGATCCCCCTGAGTTGGTGTGCGCGGTGAACAGCCCTCCCGGTCAGGGTAGCGCCGGGCGGTCGCGACGACGGTCGTGCTGGGCATTTTGCCAACCGCCGACCGCCTCGTCCGCTCCGTGAATGCGCAGGATGCTCGAGTTTGGTCACCGGTATTGCTCAAAGTGCGTTCCGATGGTCGACTGATGTGAGAGATCTGCACTCGAGACCTCGACGATGCGGTGAGGACGGTTCCCACAGGTCCGCCTGCCCGTCACCGCCGATCCGCCTCGCTCACGAACTGGGCCGAGGAGGATCGGATTCGGTGCCCGGAACTCACAGGCAAGGACGACACCATGAACGACGCCCGCACGATCGATGCCCACACGAACCAACTCGCCCCGCGCACGAGCACTCCGGAAGCACTCGTGGAGATCGAGCAGCGGGTGTTGTGGTTGGCGACGTCGATGATCCATCACGCCAACCGGGTTCGGCCGAATCCGTCGGGGTTGAAGGTGGGTGGGCATCAGGCGTCGTGTGCGTCGATGGTGTCGATCATGACGTCGTTGTGGTTCGAGCAGTTGCGGCCCGGGGATCGGGTGTCGGTGAAACCGCATGCGTCGCCGGTGTTGCACGGCATCAACTACCTGCTGGGGGAGTTGGACGAGAAGTATCTGACGACGTTGCGGGAGTTCGGTGGCCTGCAGTCGTATCCGTCGCGGGCGAAAGATCCGGATCCGGTGGACTATTCGACCGGGTCGGTGGGGATCGGTGCCACGGCCCCGATCTGGGGTGCGATCGCCCGCCGGTATGTGAACACTCAGATCGGTTCGGCGGGGACGGGCCGGCAGTACTCGCTGGTCGGGGATGCGGAGTTGGACGAGGGCGCGGTGTGGGAGGCGATCCTGGACACCTCGGTCGCCGAACTCGGGGAGATCGTGTGGATCGTCGATTTGAACCGGCAGTCCCTGGACCGGGTGGTGCCGAACATTGCCGCCGGCCGGCTCGAATCCATGTTTGCGGCGGCGGGGTGGCAGGTGATCACGGTGAAGTTCGGGACGCTGCTGGAGTCGTTGTTCACCCGGGCGGGTGGTCCGGCGCTGCGGTCGCGGATTTTGGACATGCCGAACCCGGAATACCAGCGGCTGTTGCGCTGCGACGCCGAACAGGTGCGGGGGCGGCTGCCCGGCGACGGCCCCGACGCCCCGGCGATCGCGGCCCTGATCGGCGAGTTGGATGACACCACCCTGCTGGCGGCGATCCGGAATCTGGGTGGGCACGACCTGGACGCGCTGCGGGCGGCGTATGCGCGGATCGATGACACCCGGCCGACGGTGATCATCGCGTACACGATCAAGGGTCGCGGCCTGCCGACGCAGGGGCATCCGCAGAATCATTCGTCGTTGCTGACGGTCGAGCAGTACGAGCAGTTGGCGGCCGAACTGGGGATGGATCC
>NZ_JBHUSF010000214.1:0-15547 GCF_042673295.1 Rhodococcus sp. NPDC057014 | reverse complement strand
CCCCTGACACTCGGATCGTCCGGCACGTTCCTGCCGGTGGAGGGATTCATTTCTCATGGCAACAATCACGTACGACCGCGCGACCAGGCTCTTTCCCGGGTCCGACGTCCCCGCCGTCGATCAACTCGACCTGCACATCGAGGACGGCGAATTCCTCGTCCTCGTCGGCCCGTCCGGCTGCGGAAAATCCACGTCGCTGCGGATGCTCGCCGGACTCGAGGACGTCGACGGCGGCCAGATCCTGATCGGCGGCCGCGACGTCACGCACGCCGAACCCAAGGACCGCGACATCGCGATGGTCTTCCAGAACTACGCGCTCTACCCGCACATGACCGTCGCCGAGAACATGGGCTTCGCCCTGAAACTCGCAGGCACCGACAAGTCCGAGATCCGCGCCCGTGTCGCGGAGGCCGCCGACATGCTCGACCTCGGCGCCTACCTCGACCGCAAACCCAAGGCCCTCTCCGGCGGCCAGCGGCAGCGAGTTGCCATGGGCCGCGCCATCGTCCGGCAGCCGCAGGTGTTCCTGATGGACGAGCCGCTGTCGAACCTCGACGCCAAACTGCGCGTGCAGACCCGCACGCAGATCGCCCAACTCCAGCGCCGCCTCGGCACCACCACCGTGTACGTCACCCACGACCAGGTCGAGGCCATGACGATGGGCGACCGTGTCGCGGTCCTCAAGGGCGGCGTGCTGCAGCAATGTGCCTCCCCCCGCGAGCTCTACCGCCGGCCCGCGAACGTGTTCGTCGCCGGGTTCATGGGCTCACCGTCGATGAATCTGTTCACCGTGCCCGTCGCCGACGGCGGCGTGCTGATCGGCGACCAGCTGGTGCCCGTCCCCCGCGACGCGCTCGCGGCGGCGGGCCGGGAGGTGATCTTCGGGATCCGTCCCGAGCACGTCGAGATCGCCGATTCCGGCGGGCTGAAACTCGAGATCGACGTCGTCGAGGAGCTCGGCTCCGAGGCATTCGTGTTCGGCCGCACCACCGTCCACGGACGAACCGAGAACCTGGTCGCGCGCGTCGACTGGCGCAACCCACCCGAGAAGGGCCAGGTCGTGCACGTCCGCGTCGACGAGGCACACGCGCATCTCTTCGCCACCGACGCGGCGGGCGAGCGCCTGGTGCGCTGACCTCAGAGTTCCGCGGGACGGGCGGTCGAGCCCCTGACCACCAGGTGGGTCGGGAGCACGACCGCCCGTTCCGCCGGTTCCCGCCCGCTCAGCAGGTCCACGACCACCCGGCCCGCCGCCGCTCCCTGCTCTCCCACCGGTTGCCGGACCGTGGTCAGGTCGGCCAGCTCGGCCGTCGGGTGATCGTCGATGCCGATCACCGACATCCCGGCCGGGACGGGTACCCCCGCTCGTCGCAGCGTGCGTAGTGCTCCCACGGCGACCTCGTCGGAATGACAGAACACCGCGGTGGGCACGTCGGCCCGGCTGAGCAGCAGTTCCATGCCCCGCTCGCCGCCCTCGACGCCCCAGGGCACGGTCGCGATGCAGTCGTCGTCGAGTCCGGCGTCGGCGAGCGCACCGTGGAAACCCGCGACCCGGGCGATGTCGCCCTCCCACGACTGCCCTTCCGGGTCGACGGTGCGGATCATGCCGATCCGCGTGTGGCCGATCCTGATCAGATGGCCGACGGCCTGGCGCGCGGCCAGTTCGTCGTCGATCCGGACGGACGGGAAGTCGCCGGCGTGCGCGCCGATGACCACCACGGTCACGTCCATCTCCTCGAGCCGCGCCCGCTCCGGCCCGGTCAGCGGAAACGCCACGGCGATGACCGCATCGACCTTGCGGCGCAACGGAAGTCGTTCGAAGAACGATTCGCGCTGGGACGACTCCTCGAGGCAGTACAGCATCACGTCGAGGTCGGCGGCACGGAGTTCGTGCTCGATGCCGGCGAGAATCCGTGAGTAGAACCAGGCGTCGATCCACGGCACGACGACGGCCACCCGGCCCGTCGCGCCGCCCGACAGCTTCGACGCCTCGGGCGAGATGACGTACGCCAACTCGTCGGCGACCCGCTGAATCCGCAGCCGCGTCGCTTCGGACACCCCCTTCTCGCCGCGCAGCGCACGGGAGACGGTGGCGATCGAGACGCCGGTGCGGCGCGCGACGTCGGCCATGTTCACGGACTGCTTGGGGATCACGTTCCCACAGTAGGCGAGCAACGCAAATATTTGCGCAGATCCCTCATCGATCACACGTCTTTGAAGTGCGGAAAAGAAATCACCCTGTTCGAGTTGACAGCAACCTGTGATGTGCCTCACGCTCTTTACGCAAACGTTTACGCATCACATTCGCCCATCCCATCCCCCGCACCGAGGAGATTCGATGACCCAGTCCGTGGAGTCGACCGCAACCACCGTCGCGAGCCGGCACCCCGAAGCCTGGTGGAAGACGGCCGTCGTCTACCAGGTCTACATCCGCAGCTTCGCCGACGGGAACGGCGACGGCATCGGCGACCTCACCGGGTTGCGTGCCAAGCTGCCCTACCTCGCCGACCTCGGCGTCGACGCCGTGTGGATCAACCCCTGGTACCCGTCGCCGATGGCCGACGCCGGCTACGACGTCGCCGACTTCCGCGACATCGAGCCGTCGTACGGCACGCTCGCCGAGGGCGAGGCGTTCATCGCCGAGGCCCACGAGCTGGGGATCCGCGTGATCCTCGACATCGTGCCCAACCACACCTCCAGCGAGCACCGCTGGTTCGAGGCCGCCCTCCGCGACGAGCCCGGGGCACGCGAGCGCTACATCTTCCGGCCCGGCCGCGGCCCGGCGGGCGACGAGCCGCCCAACGACTGGCAGAGCGCATTCGGCGGTCCCGCGTGGAGCCGTCTCGACACCGGCGAGTGGTACCTGCACCTGTTCGCCCCCGCACAGCCCGACCTGAACTGGGAGCACCCGGAGGTCCGCGCGGAATTCGAGGACATCCTGCGGTTCTGGTTCGACAAGGGCGTCGACGGCTTCCGGATCGACGTCGCCCACGGCCTGGCCAAGGATCCCGCACTGCCCGATGCCGGTGAGCGCCTTCCCGGTTCGCAGCACACCGACCCGCACCCCGCGTGGGACCAGGATGCCGTCCACGAGGTGTACCGGGGCTGGCGGGCCGTCGCCGACGCCTACTCCGACCGCGTATTCGTCGCCGAGGCCTGGGTTCCCGGCAACGACCGGCTGGCCCGGTACCTGCGCCCCGACGAACTCCACACCGCGTTCCAGTTCGACTTCCTGCGCGCCCCGTGGCGGTCGGACAGCATTCGCGCCGTGATCGACGACGCGCTCGAGCAGGCGGCCACCGTCGGCGCCCCCGCCACCTGGGTGCTCTCCAACCACGACGTGCCCCGCACCGTCACCCGCTACTCCCGCTCGCAGCCCGACCACCTCGTCGAAACCGACTGGGAGCGAGCCCGCTGGGCGCTCGAGGAGCCGAACCACGACCTGGGCAGGCGCCGCGCCCGCGCCGCGGCGCTGCTGCAGCTGGCATTGCCCGGCACCGCGTACATCTACCAGGGCGAGGAACTGGGACTGGAAGAGGTCGAGGACCTTCCCGACGACGTCCGGCAGGATCCGACATGGTTCCAGACCAGCTTCACCGACTGCGGCCGCGACGGCTGCCGGGTGCCGATCCCGTGGTCGAACGACGCAGTGCCGTACGGCTTCTCCCCGTTCGACGCGGAAGAGGACACCTGGCTTCCGCAGCCGGGGCACTGGGCCCCGCACACCGCGGAAGCGCAGGCCGGCCACCCCGAGTCGTTCCTCACGCTGTACCGCGCGGCGCTGGAACTGCGGCACGAGTTCTTCGACACCCCGCATCCCGTCGAGTGGCTCGACACTCCCCCCGGCGTTCTCGCATTCGCACGCGGCGCAGTGCAGTGCTGGGTGAACACCGGCACCGAACCGGCCGCACTTCCCGAAGGCTCGACCGTGGTACTCGGTTCGATTGCCGGCCTCACCGGCGGACCGCTCCCGTCCGACGCCGCGGTGTGGCTGTCGGAACCGGGCTCGGGTGAATCACGATGAAGCGCGTCGCCGCCGCCGCGGTGGCCGTCGGCGTCCTGTTCGCGGCGACGTCCTGCGCCGATCAGGGCATCGACGCCGCCGCGCAGGCGGAGAAGCAGAACCTCGACGGCCGCGGACCCATCACCTACGTGCAGGGCAAGGACAATTCCAACGTCGTCCGGCCGCTGATCGACGAGTGGAACGCCGGCCACCCCGGTGAGGAGGTGACGTTCAAGGAGCAGTCCGACCAACCGGACCAGCAGCACGAGGACCTGGTGCAGCACTTCCAGTCCCGCGATTCCGGCTACGACGTCGCCGTCGTCGATGTCGTGTGGACCGCGGAATTCGCGGCCCGCGGGTGGCTGCAACCGCTCGAGGGGCCGATGGCGATCGACACGTCCGGGCTGCTCCCCGCGACGGTCGCGGGGGCCACGTACGGGGGCGTCCTGTACGCGGCGCCGCAGACCAGCGACGGCGCCCTGCTCTACTACCGCACCGACCTGCTCGATCACCCGCCCGCCACCTGGGACGAGCTGATCGGCGCGTGCGGGACGGCCCAACAGGCCGGAATCGGCTGCTACGCAGGACAGTACGCCAAGTACGAGGGCCTGACCGTCAACGCGTCCGAGGCCATCAACACGGCGGGCGGGTCGATCCTCGGACCGGACGGCGTGACCCCGACGATGACCACCCCGGAAGCCAAGGCGGGGCTGCAGTCGCTCGTCGACGCCTACCGTTCGGGTGCGATCCCCCGCGAATCCGTCACGTTCCAGGAAGAGCAGGCCCGGCAGGCATTCCAGAGCGGCGACCTGCTGTTCATGCGCAACTGGCCGTACGCGTACAGCCTGATGAACGGTCAGGGCAGTTCCGCGGTGTCCGGCAAGTTCGCCGTCGCGCCGCTGCCGGGGAAGAACGGGCCCGGTCACTCGACACTCGGCGGGCACAGCGCCGCGATCAACGTGTACTCCGAACACAAGGCCACGGCGTCGGACTTCCTGAAGTTCTTCCTGGAGAAGAAGTCGCAGGCGTTCTTCCTCTCGCAGGGATCGCTCGCCCCCGTCCGCACCGACGTCTACGACGACCCGGAACTGATCGAGCAGTACCCGTACATCCCCACCCTGAAGACGTCCATCGAGAACGCCGTGACCCGCCCGGTCACCCCGTTCTATCCCGCGGTCACCCGGGCCGTGCAGAACAACGCGTACGCCGCGATCAAGGGCGAGAAGACGGTGGACCAGGCCGCCGCCGACATCCAGTCCGCGATCGCCGCGGCCGGGTCCTAGAGGAGACAAGCCGATGACCGTTCACGAACTCTCGGAACCGACGACCGCGGCCGTCCCCCAACCGGATTCGCCCGCGCCGCCACCGCCCCGGAAGGGACGCAGCAAGGCAGCGATGCTCCTCGTTCTGCCGACCATGATCCTGCTGGGCATCGTCGTCCTGTACCCGGTGGTCAGCGCGATGGTGATGTCGCTGTTCAAGGACCCGACCATCGACCCCGCCACCGGCAAATTCGTCGACCAGGGCTTCGCGGGACTGTCGAATTACACGCACTGGCTGTTCCAGCGGTGCACCGACACGACCGGCACCTCCGTGTCCTGCCCCGGCGGCACCCTCGGATCGCTGTTCTGGCAGTCGATGTGGGTCACCGTGTTCTTCACCGTCGTCACCGTCACCATCGAGGTCGCGCTGGGACTCTGGTTCGCCACCATCATGAACCGGGCGTTCCGCGGCCGGGCACTGCTGCGCACCAGCATCCTCGTCGCGTGGGCGATCCCGACCGCCGTCACCGCGAAACTGTGGTACTTCGTCTTCGCCTACGACGGCATCGCCAACAAACTGCTCGGCACGGACATCCTGTGGACGGGTGACACATGGCCCGCCCGGTTCGCCGTCGTGATCGCCGACGCCTGGAAGACCACCCCGTTCGTGGCGTTGCTGATCCTCGCGGGACTGCAGATGGTGCCCGCCGAGGTGTACGAGGCGGCGCGCATGGACGGCGCCGGCGCGTGGCAGCGGTTCCGTTCGATCACGCTGCCCCTCATCAAGCCGGCCATCCTGGTGGCGGTCCTCTTCCGCGTCCTCGACGTCCTGCGGATCTACGACCTCCCGGCGATCCTCACCGGCGGCGGTGGCGGCGACGGCACCGCCACCACCACACTGTCGATCCTCGTGATCGACCAGATGCGCCAGGGATTCAACAGCGCGTCCGCCCTCTCCACGATCACGTTCCTGTTCATCTTCGCCGTCGCCTACGTCCTCGTGAAGGTGATGGGCGTCAACGTGATCGACACCCAAGAGCAGCAGCGAAAGGCCTGACCCATGTCCACAGCAGTCGTCACACCGGGAATTCCCCGGCCCACGGTGGCGCGCAGGCGCCGGGGACCGTCGCTCGCGTCGATCCGCACTTACGCGGGCCTCGCGGTGATCGTCGTCTGGGGTCTGGCCCCCGTCTACTGGATGGTGGTCACCGCCTTCCGGGACTCCGACTACACGTTCGACACCACCCCGTGGCCCACCCACGTCACGCTGGACAACTTCGCGAACGTGTTCTCCACCGACGCGGGCAACCACTTCGCCCGGGCGCTCGTCAACAGCACGATCATCGGCGCCGTCACCACCGCGATCGGACTGATCGTCGGGGTCGGCACCGCGTACGCGCTGGCGCGGTTGCAGTTCCGGGGCAAACACGCGGTCCTCGGGATCATCCTGGCCGCGTCGATGTTCCCGGGTGTCGCCGTCCTGACACCGCTGTTCCAGCTGTTCACGTCGATGGGCTGGTTCGGCACGTACCAGGCGCTGATCATCCCGAACATCTCGTTCGTGCTGCCCCTCACCATCTACACCCTCACCGCGTTCTTCAAGGAACTGCCGTGGGAACTCGAGGAGGCCGCCCGGATCGACGGGGCCAGCAGACGGCAGGCGTTCCGTATGGTGCTGCTGCCCTTGGCCGCACCGGGACTGTTCACCACCGCGATCCTCGCCTTCATCGCGTCGTGGAACGAATACCTGATCTCCAGTCAGCTGTCCAACGACATCACCCAGCCGGCCACCGTCGCCATCGCCCAGTTCGCGGGAAGCAAACCGCACGAGGAACCGTTCACGTCCGTGATGGCCGCGGGAACGGTCGTGACCATCCCGCTCGTCATCATCGTGCTGCTCCTGCAGCGCCGCATCGTGTCGGGCCTCACCGCGGGCGGCGTCAAGTAGCGTGCGTGCGGCTCCGCCGCCCGTGAGTACTTGTTAACCGCCCGACGTTAACAAGTACTCACGGGGGTTTTGCCGGGCCACCTTCCGGTGGCAGCATTCTTCCCGTGACCTTCGCCCATCGTCTGCGTCCCCGTCTCGTCGAAGAGCGAGCGTCGGTGTCGCCGCTCGAACTGTTCTTCGACCTCGTCTTCGTCTTCGCGCTCACCCGTGTCACCGACCTGATGGCCGAGGACCCCACCGGCGTCAATCTGCTGCGCGGCGCCCTCGTGATGGCCGTGCTGTGGTGGAGCTGGGTGGGGTACGCCTGGCTCTGCAACCTCGTGCGCGCCGACGAGGGCATCGTACGGGTCGTGATGTTCGGTGCGATGGGCGCCATGTTCGTCACCGCGCTGACCATCCCCGAGGCCTTCGACGACCTCGCGGGCGGACTCGACGGACCCGTCATCTTCGCCCTCGGCTACTTCGTCGTCCGGCTCCTGCATCTGGTGATGTTCTGGGTGGTCAGCCGCGAGGACCCGCAACTGCGCGGCCAGGTGCTCCGCTTCGCGCCCAGCATGCTGACCGGCACCGTGTTCCTGCTCGTCGCGTCGCAGCTCACCGGCACCGCGCAGACCGTCATGTGGATCCTGGCCCTCACCGGCGACTACCTCGGGACGCTGGTCGGCGGGACCGACTGGCGATTGCGGTCGGTCAGCCACTTCGCGGAGCGGCACGGGCTCATCGTCATCGTCGCGCTGGGCGAGTCGATCGTGTCGATCGGCATCGGCGTCGCGAGCCTGCCGATCTCGTGGGCGATCATCGTCGCGTCCCTCCTGGGGCTCGCGGTGTCGGGACTGCTGTGGTGGTCGTACTTCGACGTCACGTCCCTGGCGGTGGAGCACGCGTTCGAGGAGGCGACCGGTGCACGTCAGATCAAGATCGCCCGCAACTGCTACAGCTTCATCCACCTGCCGATGGTGATCGGGATCGTGATGCTGTCGCTGGGTCTGAAGAAGATCCTGTCGTACGTCGGCGACGGCAACCATCACCGGCTGGTGGATCCGCTGTACGGCTGGCCGCTGGTGGCACTGTTCGGTGGCGCGGCGCTGTACCTTCTCGCGCTGGTCGCCTTCAAGGCGTACGCGACGAGGTCGGTGACCGTGCCGCGCGTCGTGACGGCGGTCGTGCTGATCGCGCTGCTCCCCGTCGTCTGGCACATCCCCGCGCTCGCCACCCTCGGCGTGCTGACCGCGGTTCTGCTCGCGATGATCGGATACGAGATGGTTCGCTACGACCAGCCCCGGGACGAGATCCGGCACCGCCACCCGTGAGTACTTGTCAACGCCCGGCGGTTGATAACTACTCACGGGCCCGAAGGGCATACCCGTCCTGCACGGCGGCGGTACCGAATCACCTCTGAGGCTCGAGACGATCGAGCCGGAGGGATTGATCACGATGACCGACCACTCGCGCGGCCCACGGCTCCGCAGTCCACTGCGCGGACCATGGCTGACCTCGGTATTCGGACTCGTACTGCTCATCGGGCTGCCCGTCGTCATCGTCACCGGACTGCTCTCCTACATCGCGTACGGGCCCCAGTTCGGGCAGGCCCGCCCCGGCGACGTCGGCTGGCTGCACCTCCCGTATTTCGCGTGGCCCACCCGGCCGTCGTGGCTGTACCGGCTCACGCAGGGTCTGCACGTCGGGCTCGGACTTGTCCTGGTGCCGATCGTGCTCGCCAAACTGTGGTCGGTGATCCCCAAACTGTTCGTGTTCCCGCCGGTACGGTCGCCGGCGCAGGCCCTCGAACGGCTGTCGCTGATCGCCCTGGTCGGCGGTGCGCTGTTCGAGATCATCACCGGCGTCCTGAACATCCAGTACGACTACATCTTCGGTTTCGACTTTTACACGGCCCACTACTGGGGCGCGTGGGTCTTCATCGCCGGGTTCGTGACACACACGGTCCTGAAGGTGCCGCTCATGGTGCGGTCGCTGCGGTCCCGCTCGTTCCGGGAAATGCTGCGCACGTCCCGCGCCGACACGCGGCCCGAACCGGCGGACGAGAACGGCCTCGTCGCCCAGGATCCCACTCCGGCCACGATCAGCAGGCGCGGCGCCCTCGCCCTGGTCGGTGGCGGCGCCGCACTGGTCGCGGTCCTGTCGGTCGGGCAGACCACCGGCGGGTTCCTGCGGGGCGCCGCGCTACTCCTGCCGCGCGGACGCTCGTACGGCGACGGCCCCAACGACTTTCAGATCAACAGGACGGCCGCGGCCGCGCAGATCACCCCGGAGCAGACCGGCGACACCTGGCGACTGTCGGTGACGGGCGGCGCGACACCGGTGCAGCTGAGCCGAAATCAGCTACGCGCGATGCCGTCGCACACCGCGTCCCTCCCGATCGCGTGCGTCGAGGGGTGGTCCACCCTCGAGACGTGGACGGGCGTGCGACTGCGTGACCTCGCGGACGTCGCGGGGGTGACGGCGTTCGGTTCGGCGAAGGTGACGTCGCTGGAGCGGTCCGGGGCGTTCAATCAGGCGGTGCTCACGGCCGATCAGGTGCGCGACTCCGACGCCCTGCTCGCCCTCGAGGTGAACGGCGCGGACATCTCCCTCGACCACGGCTATCCCGCGCGGATCATCGTCCCCGCGCTGCCCGGCGTCCACAACACCAAGTGGGTGCAGTCCATCGAATTCCGGGAGTCGTGAGATGCGCCGATTCGCCCGCGTCTACGGAGCCGACCCGCTGCATCTGCTGGCCGTGCTGTTCACGTTCGCCCTCGCCGGGTACGCGGTCTCGGTGGTGGGTCTGCCGAATCTGTGGAATCCGGACGTGTGGTGGAAGTCGATCGCCGTGTGGTTCCTCGGTGCGGTGATCGCCCACGACCTCGTGCTGTTCCCGCTGTACGCACTCGCCGACCGGTCTTTGACGTCGGGGCTGGACGCGGTGCGAGGGCGGAGACGTTCGCGGTCCCGGACGGTTCCGGCGCTGAACTACATTCGCGTGCCGGCGCTCGCGTCCGGGCTGACGCTGCTGCTGTTCCTGCCGGGGATCATCGAGCAGGGCGCCGACGCGTATCTTGCCGCGACAGGGTTGACGCAGGAACCGTATCTCGACCGCTGGCTGCTGCTCAGCGCCGCGTTCTTCGCATTGTCGGCCCTTGCCTATGCCGCCCGACTTTCGCTGTCCCGCAAGGACGGCGACGCGGTGAGCCGGCCATGAGGAAGCCCGGGATGACCACCGACCTCCTGCTGCGGCGGGCGTCGGCGGGGCTCCCGTGCTGGGTGCGTGACGCGCGGGGAACACGGCGCGCCCTGCCGCTCGACCGGTGGATGGGCGGCGACTCGGCGTCCCTCGCCGATCGGATGGCCGACCGCGTGATGCTCGCGGGATGTCACGGTGCGACCATCGATCTCGGGTGCGGACCGGGCCGGCTCACTGCCGCGCTCGTGTCCGCGGGCGGCAACGCCCTGGGCGTCGATTCCTCCGTCACGGCAGTGCAACTCACGATCCGCCGCGGCGGTGTGGCGGTGCACAGCGACATCTTCGCGCCACTTCCGCGGTCGGGGAACTGGGACCGCGTGCTGCTCGCCGACGGCAACATCGGCATCGGCGGCGAACCCGTCCGCGTGCTCAGCCGCGCTCGAGAGCTGTTGCAACCGCGCGGAATTGTGATCGCCGAGGTGGATCCGCCGACCACGGCGGGGGTGCGCCGTGAACTACTGCGCTGGGAGACGGAGCATCTCGCCGGAGACTGGTTCGCCTGGGCGAGTGTGGGTGTGGCCGCCGTGTCGGAGGTCGCGCGTGTGGCCGGACTAGAAGTGATCGATGTTCTGCAGCATGCGAATCGGCACTTCGCGCGGATGGAATGGGCGTGAGAAGTTCCCATCCGCCGGCGAAGTAGCGCCGAATACCTAGTGAACATCCACCCTCCCCTTCCTCCGGAAAGGTTGTCTGATCATCATGTCGAACTATCGAAAAGCGCTCGTGGCCGCGGCCATCGGCGCTTTGTCACTGACTCCGCTGGTCGCGTGCTCGAGCAACGATTCGAGTGCATCCTCCAATATGAGCGCAGCAGCATCCTCCCAACCGGCACCCGTCGCCCAGGTCGACAACCTGACCGGGGTGAGTACCGCCGTCGCACTCGATCCCGGCTTCACCGGGGCGCTGACGACGCTCGGCCTCACACCCGGAGTGGTGGGCTCGGCAACCCTCGCCGACGGATCGGTCAGCTTCCCGATCACCGGCGGCAACGTCAAGTACTGGGAACCCGGCACGGTCGATCCCTATGTCCAGGGTGAGATCATGCACGACGGCAGCGGATTGTCGCTGGCGGCACCCGGCACGGTCGTCGAACTGACCGATTTCACGATCGATCCGGGCACGTCGCTCCTCACCGGAGACGTGAGCGTCAACGGTTCACCCGCGGCGACCGACGCCGTGTTGTTCGATCTCAACGGCCGCACGCTGAAGCCGCTGCAGACAGGACCGAACGACACGGCGATCCTGCAGGGCACCGAGGTCAAGATCTCGGCGGACGCTGCCGGCCTGCTGAACGAGACGTTCAAGACCGACGCCGTCACGCCGGGCCTTCTGGTCGGGATCGCCACCATCACGATCGCGACCACGTGACCGTCGGACCGACAGGAAACCCGGATGCGCCGGCCGTCACCAGTTGGTGAACAACAGATGGTTGACGGCCAGCGCGCCGGCGGCCTGCACGGCGAGCCAGAACCGATGGCTACCGCGCGGCAGCAGCGCGGGGGCGGCGAGGAGCCACCATTCGAACGGCAGCCAGATCCGCTCGGTCTCCGCCTTGCTCAGCGCGCTCAGGTCGGCGATCACCACCGCGAGGAGCGCGGCGAGCACCAGGACGGGGACCGGCGAGCGCGCCCGCACCCGCGACCAGGCGAACGTCCGGGGCAGTGCGGCGGGCACCGCCAACCCCACCGCGCAGACCAGCGACGCGAAGTTTGCCCAGCCCCAGTAGGCGAAGGGGCGGTCCGACGCGATGCCCTGGTAGTACCGTTCCTGCACCAGTTGGTAGCCGTCGAACCACCAGAATCCGCACAGCGTGAACACCGCGGCCACCGCGAGTGCGCCGATCAGTGCGAACGCCAACGGCCGGGCCACGCGCGCGATCACCAGGACGGCGACCGCGGGAATCGCCATCAGTGTGAGCCCGTAGCTGAGGTAGACGCCGAATCCGAGCAGCACCCCTGCGCCCACGGCGACGGGCAGGGGGTACCGGACGGCGCGGGTCGCCGACAGCGCCAGCAGGGCGATCCCCCAGGCGACCACGCCGGCGAAGAGTGCGTCCGCCGACACCGCCACCCAGATCGCGGCGGGGGCGAGCACGAGGAAGGGGGCCGCGCGGCGGGCCGTCGCCTCGTCACCCAGCGCGCGAACGGCGACAATCACCGCGGCACCGGCGCTCGACCCGACCGCGACGCACAACGCGGACGCCCAGGCGCCGCCGTCGAGTCCGATCCGGTCGAGCCAGACGAACGCCAGCAGTGCACCGGGCGGGTGCCCGGACACGTGGGTGGTCCACGAATCGGGCTGCAGATCCAGGATCCGGTCGGCGAAGCCCCGCAGCGTCGCCGGGATGTCCGTCACACCGGGGACCTCGTGCAGGTACTCGTCGGTGGAGGTCAGGCGGTCGACGAAGCCGCGCCGCCAGCCGTCGACCAGTGCGAGCGCCATCGCCCACAGGGCGGACCCGAGCCACACCCCGACCGTGAGGCGCCGCCACGACAGCGTCTGCGCCAGCCCGGGACCCCACACCACGACCGCCGCCGCGACGACGACGGCGACCGGGCTGCCCCACCCGAAATGCACGTCGCGGAACCCGAACAGCGGCGCAGCGTCCGCGAAATCCCGCACACTCTCCGCCGTCCGGTTGACGATGGGGGTGATCGTCTCGTTTCCGAGGTACGGGACGACGAACGCAACCACCACGAGGACCAGGGCGAGCCCGGCGCCGGCGACGTCGCGGTACAGGAAATTCCGCTCGCCGGTGCGCTGTGGGGATCCGATGACGTCATCTCCTTCGCCGAAAGTCGCACTCGCGCCCAGCATAACGACGGAGGATGGAGCGTATGACCGCAACGAGTTCACCCGACCCGGTCCGCGCGGACGTCGCCGTGATCGGGGGCAGCGGCTTCTACTCGTTCTTCGACGAGGGAGCCGCGGAAGTCACGCTCGACACTCCGTACGGCAGCCCCAGCGCCCCCATCACAGTCGGCGACGTGGAGGGCAGGACGGTGGCGTTCCTCCCCCGCCACGGCACCCGGCACCAATTCGCTCCCCACACCATCCCGTACCGCGCGAATCTGTGGGCGCTGCGCACACTCGGCGTGCAGCGGGTGTTCGCACCCTGCGCCGCCGGCAGCCTCACCCCGGACCTGGGGCCGGGTGCGATGGTCGTGCCGGACCAGTTGGTCGACCGCACCAGCGGCCGCGCGCAGACGTACTTCGACGGCGGCGGCGTCCACGTCCAGTTCGCCGACCCGTACTGCGCCGACCTGCGCAAGGCCGCCGCCCGGCCGGGCACCGTCGAGGGCGGTGTGCTGGTGGTGGTCGAGGGACCGCGGTTCTCGACCCGCGCCGAGAGCCTGTGGTTCGCCCGGCAGGGCTGGACCCTCGTCAACATGACGGGCCATCCCGAGGCGGTGCTCGCCCGAGAGCTCGAGATGTGCTATGCCACCATCGCTTTGGTCACCGATCTCGATGCGGGAATCGAGGCCGGCGACGGGGTGCGGGCCGTGGACGTGTTCGCCGAGTTCCAGCGCAACCTCGGGTCACTGAAGGCACTCGTGCAGTCCGCGATCGCCGCCGCCCCCGAAGGCCCCTGCGACGCCTGCCGGGTCCACGAGGGTGTGGCGCTGCCGATCGAGTTGCCATGACCGACACCCGCGTACTCCTCACGGGCGCAGCCGGTTTCATCGGCGGTCACGTCCACACCACGCTGATCGAGGCAGGTCACGACGTCGTCGCCGTCGACGCACTGCTTCCGTCCGCGCACGGCTCCGGCGCCGAACCACCGGACGGTGTGCGGCGTGCCGACATCCGCGACCTGCCCGCGCTGCTCGAACTGCTGCGCGGCGTGGACGTCGTGTGTCATCAGGCCGCCGTCGTCGGCGCCGGCGTGGATGTGAGTGACGCCCCCGCCTACGCCAGCCACAACGATCTCGGCACGGCGACGCTGCTCGCCGCGATGCACGAGTCGGGTTGTCGTCGGCTGATACTCGCGTCGTCGATGGTCGTCTACGGGGCGGGCCGGTACCGCAACGGTCGGGGCGAGTTCGTGGAACCCGAACCCCGTCGCGTCGACGACCTGGACGCGGGAATCTTCGACGAGACGGACCCCGACACGGGTGAACCCCTGGAGTGGGCTCTCGTGGAGGAGAATTCGCCGCTGCGGCCGCGGAGTCTCTACGCCGCGGCCAAGGTCGCCCAGGAGCACTACGCCCTCGCCTGGGCACTGGCCACCGGCGGTTCCGTGACGGCGCTGCGCTACCACAACGTGTACGGCGACCGCATGCCGCGCAACACCCCGTACTCCGGGGTGGCCGCGATGTTCCGCTCCGCCCTCGAGAACGGTGACCCACCGCGCGTGTTCGAGGACGGCAGGCAGACTCGGGATTTCGTGCACGTGCACGACGTCGCGGCGGCGAACGCGGCCGCGATCGAGGCGGCGCTGCCGGGATTCTCGGCGTTCAATGTGTGTTCGGGACAACCGATCACGATCGGCGAGGTGGCCGCGGCGCTCGCGCGCTCGTACGGCGGCCCCGAACCCGTCGTCACCGGCGAGTACCGCCCCGGCGACGTCCGGCACATCGTCGCCGACCCCCGGCTGGCCCGGGAGCGACTGGGGTTCCGGGCGCAGATCATGCCCGCCGAGGGGATCGCGGCGTTCGCGCACGCACCCCTGAGGGACGCGGCGCCGGCAGGACCTCCCCGTGTCTGAGCGCGCGCCGATCTCGCCGCGGGACGTCACCGTCGTGATCCCGTGCCTGAACGAGGCCGGTTCCCTGCCCGGCGTGCTCGCCGCGGTGCCGCCCGGCTACCGGACGGTGGTGGTGGACAACAACTCCACCGACGACACCGCCGCGGTCGCGGCCGCCCACGGAGCGTCGGTGGTGCGGGAGCCCGTCCCGGGATACGGTTCCGCCGTGCACGCCGGGGTGCTGGCGGCGCAGACCATGGTGGTCTGCGTGCTGGACGGCGACGGCTCGATGGACCCCGGCGACCTCCCCCGGCTGGTGGCCCCCCCGGGCTCGGGCGCCCGCCACGCCCGGGGGGGGCGGCGGGGGACCTGGCCGCGGCACACCCGGGTGGGCAAACCCCGCCAC